>JADHXD010000015.1 GCA_016783145.1 Anaerolineae bacterium | reverse complement strand
TGCACCTGGTAGTGGATCCGGCTCCGGTCCTCGTTCCACTGGCCCCACTTGAACACCCGCAGGTTCGCACCCGCCGGGTACAGCTCCTCGACGGCCTCGGCCCAGTTGTTCTCCAGGTTGCCCTCGTCCACTCCCGCGCTGATCTCGACACTGTTGGTCAGCACCGTCCCTGGGTACGCCCCTGGGTCCACCTCCAGCACCACCTCGAACCCACCCCCAGTGCCGTTCTCCAGACCCTCCAGCTCCCAGACCACGTACCCCTCGCCCACCTCCGCAGGCTCGAACCCTGGCGCCGCCTGGAACGTCGTGCTCACCGGCAGCCAGTCGGTGATCTGGATCGTCCCCGTCACCGGCAGGTTCCCCCCATTGCCATACTGCACGTTGTAGTGCAGCTCGCCCCCGGGCACCAACTGCCCCCGGCTCCAGTTCTTGTTCACCCACAGGTCCACGTATGGCTTGCTGACCCACACCCAGTTCTCCGTCTCGTTGTCCTCGCCGTTCACGTCGTTGGACGCACTGATCACCGCCGTGTTCGAGATCCCCATCCCAGGCCAGGCATCCTCGTCCACACGCAGCCGCAGGTACACCTCACTGCACCACCAACTGGGCATCGTCGGTCGCGACCACACCAGCCGCTCCTCGTCCCGGTACTCCTCCTGCCAGCCGGCGTGCTGCGCCCACACGTTCACCAGCGTCGTCGACAGCGGCAGCGTGTCCGTCAGCGTCACCTCGCTGCTCCCCGTGTTGCTCTGGTTGCACACGTTCACCGCCCACACAAACTCCCCACCCGGCGCAGGATCCCCCGTCCACGCGTTCTTGCCCACGGTCAACGACGTCTGGTTCTCTCCCACGAGCGTCGACCACTCGTCTCGCTTGTCCCCCTCGCCACCCTGATCGGGGCTGCTCGTGGCGATCTCTACCACGTTGGTGATCGTCTCCGACGCACCCGCCGTCACCGCCACGTACACCTCGAACCCGATCCAGTCCCCAGGCACCACCGTGCCCAGCTCCCAGACCACCGTGTTGCCGTCCTCCGACGGCGAGATGTCCGAGGTATCGCCGAGGTAGGTCATCCCGCTGACCAGCGTGTCCGTGATCACCACGTTCTCCGCCTCAGCATCCCCTTGGTTGCGGTACTGGACCTCAAAGGCCAGGTTCCCTCCCTCGCCCGGCTCGCCGTGACTCCCCTTGCTCACTTGCAGGTACGCCGCCGGCTCGTGGAACGCGGTCATCACCCGGTCGCCATCCGGCTCCCGGTAGCTCACGCGGATCTCCTGGCCGGGCAGCACGTCCCACTCGCCCGGATCCCAGGCGCAGGTGTAGATGTCGGCACCGTCCGGGTAAACCACGTCCCGATGGCCGGATACGCCCTGCAGATCCGGAACCCACGGGTCGCACTGCACCTCTACCTCCTGCCCGAGCCAACCCGCGTCGATCGTCCCCGTGATCCAGTCGTCCGCAGCGACCACATAGCCCGCGATCTCGCCCACCTGCACCGTGCTCGTGTACCCGTTGTCCACCTCGCCGGAGACCCAGTCCCCGGGCACGATGTCCGGCTACTCGAGGGACCAGGGGGAGTGGTTCGTCGAAAAGCCCGTGCTCCAGCCCCACCACGGCCACGCGGCCGTGGTCACCACATTGGTGGCCTTGAACTCCCCATCGCTGTCGGTGACCGTGATCCACACCGTGTGACCGGGTGGGTAGTTGCCGTCCACCCCGTCGTTGCCATAGTTCACCTCCAGGATCAGGTCCGGGCTCTGGAACCCCCTGTGGAAGGTGACGCGGGCATAGTCCACATCGGTGCGGTAGCGTACCTCACCCCGCCCGCCCCGCGGGACGTCGAAGAAGGTCGCGGTAAAGTAGCCCGAGGCGTCGGTCTGCACTTCCACGCTGGGGCCGCCGTCCAGGCTCACCTCGAGCCACTCGCCGTCCAGGCGATCGACCTGCCCCCAGACCTCGTCCGCGATCGACGACGCGTCGGCGTCAAAGGGCTCCGGCACCTCGATCACTACGGGCTCACGGCCCGCGCCCGCCTCCACGGTGATCACCTGCCCCGGCAGGATCGGGTGCGGCGCGTCCCAGTCAAAGCGGCCGCCCCACTCCATCGCTGTCCACGCAGACTCTGTGGTCACCGTGATCGGGCCTTCGGGCACATCCCCCCAGATTCGGCTCCCGTACACTCTCACGTCCACCCAGTCCACCTCGCCGCCGCTAAAGGTCACCTCGACGTCCTGGTTGTCGTCCGCGTAGGCCTCGTCCGGGGGCACGTCGATCTCGACCGTGTTCGTGTACCAGCGCAGGCGCTCCTGGGGCTCCTGGAGTTGCACGCTGAAATTGATCCCTGTGCTCCAGCCCGGGTCGAGCCGGTCCAGCTCCCAGACCAGCTCGCGGGTCCCTTCGTTGTGCGAGACCAGGTCAATGCCTTCCCAGAAGTTGTGCCCCCAGTTCCCGTGGAAGGTCGTCGAGAGGGGATAGGTGTCGGTGATCCGCACGCCCTCGACGGTCACGTCCCCATAGTTACGCACGTCGATCTGGTAGTTGAGCCAATCGTTCCCCGGGTTATAGTTGTCTACCCGCTTGTCCACGTAGAGGTTGGGGTGTCCGGCCTCGAAGACAGTGACCGTGGCGCAGGCCTTGGACTCGGGTTCGGGGCCCACCGTGGCACAGTTTTCGAGGGGAGTCTCGGGGCTAATCTCGGGGCTGATATCCAGCCGGATGTCAAAGATGTCTCCCTCGCCGACCTCCACGAAGCCCAGGTCAAAGACCACCTGCTCTTCGCTGACCGCGTAGGGCTCGACGGGCTGGTCGCCCTCCGGGCTCCACCTCCAGGCCCGGTCGAACGAGGTCCCCGCAGGCAGGGTGTCGGTCAGCCAGGCGTGCGTGAGCACGTTGCCCTTGTTCTCGTATTGGACGCCATACGCGGCATAGCCGCCGGGCACCACCGCGCCGTGGCCGAACCACTTGTCCGTTCGCAGGTCGTATCGCGGCTCACTGACCCGCGCGTCGTCGTTCACGTCCCAGTTGTTGTCCGGATTCGCGTCGGTCGCCGCCGTGATCTCGACCCGGTTCTCCAGCCGGGTGCCGATCGGCACTTCCTCGTCCAGGCGCAGGGCCAGCCGGATCCGCCCGCCCATGTCGCCCGGGATGCCCGCCGGGGCATAGAGCACGAACTGCCCGCCGGTGGTCACCACCTCGGTCCACAGCGCTCCCCAGCCGTACTCCTCGTTCCCCCCCTCATAGGTCGTCGAGAGGGGCAGCGTGTCGGTCAGCCACGCCGGGCCGTTCGCCGCGGGACCCTCGGTGCCATAGTCGATCTCATAGTAGAAGCGCTGTCCGGGGTGGGGATCGCCGGGATGGACGTTCTTGTTCACCCACAGGCCCGAGTCCCCCTCGCCTACCTCCATTCCGCCGCTGCACGAGCCGTTGTTCTCCCAGTCGGGATCGCCCGGCGTGGTCGTGGTAATGGTCGCACAGTTGGATTCCAATCCCCCCCCCGCGGTCAGCTCTGTGCTCAGGGCGAGCGCGACGTAGAACTCGCCCTCTGCTCCCCGCGGTACGGTGCCCAGGGTCCAGGTGACCGTATCCCCCATGTCGTACACGGAAAAGCCGCTGCTGTCCCCCGCATAGGTCGTCGAGAGGGGCAGCGTGTCGCTGATCACCACGTTCTCCGCGTCCCCGTTGCCCCCGTTGCCATAGCGGATGCGGTAGAGCTGCGTCCCGCCGGGGACGGGAGCGCCCGGCGTGTTCTCCTTTTCGATCCACAGCTCCGGCGCGGGCAGCCAGAACCAGTACTCGACCTGGTGGCCGTTCGGGGCCTGGTAGTAAATGTGAAACTCGTCCCCGTACTGGATATCCCAGCCCTCGCTGTCGAGATCCAGCGTATACACGCCGCTGGCATCCACCTCGACGTCCCCGATATCGTACCTGTCCCAGCCCCCGACACGCTCAACAAAGGCCCACAGCCAGCCCTCGGCCGGGGCCGTGCCGGTGACCACGTCGGTGCTCGGGTCCGGGTAGCCGGTCATCGAGACCACCTCCACCGCGTCCACGAACCCCTCCCCCCAGTTCACGGTCACCGTGTTCCCGGGGTAGAGGACGCCGTCGGGCAGTTCCAGGTAGTATCCGTCTGGACCGCACCACGGGCAGGTCCCGTCAGTCGTCGTGCCTGTTGCGACCACGTCGTGAGCAGAGTCGGTCACGGTGATATGGATCGCGTTCCCGGGGATGGCCCCCTCGCCAACAACGAGGTCATCCTGCCACAGCATGTTGTAGCGCGCAACGATCGTGCGCGTGATCGCCGCCGCGTGATCGAGGAGCGCGATCGGCTCCTCCGAACTGGCGGCGCGCTCTAAACCCGCGGTCAGGCTGAGCTTTGGGCCGCTCGCCTGCGCCTCGACCACTGCGCGAGGCGCGAGGACCCACAGTAGCCCGCATACCAGGATCAGTCCCAGGATCAGCGGATAGAGCGACTGCACCAGATGGACGGTTCTGGATCGACTGCTCATGGCTACCCCCTTGCGTTCCTATAGAGTTGGGCAAAGTGGAAACGTGCGTAGAGTTCGATGTCGTGCTCCTGACGTCCGTGGCGAGGTTGGGGACGCACAACGGAGATGATGGGAGACGTCAGATTGTTGGTAAAATTCATTGTACCGCCGATGCGACGATTTGTCAATGGGCGAAATCAATTGACACGGTCTCTCTTTGTCAGTATACTAGGCCCATCGCGCCGGCCCCAGCCCCGTGGCTGGGCGGGCGTCCCCTGGCTTCCTTTCAGAGATCTCAGGGCTCCGCCACCCGGCCCCCGGCCTGTGCGGCGGACAAGGAGAGGGAAACAGATGGAACTCGAGATCGTCCAGATTGACAAGCCTCAAGACCTCAATTTCATCCTCGGTCACAGCCACTTTATCAAGACCGTCGAGGACATTCACGAAGTCGTGGTCACCACCGTGCCCGGCGCCAAGTTCGGCCTGGCTTTCTGCGAGGCATCGGGACCCGCGCTGGTACGCGCTAGCGGCACGGACCCCGAGCTGATCGAACTCGCCACCAAGAACGCCCTCGCCCTCTCTGCCGGGCACTCGTTCATCCTCATGCTCGGGGAGGGGCTCTATCCGATCAACTTTCTCAATCAGATCAAGGGAGTGCCCGAGGTCTGCCGCATCTTTTGCGCCACGGCCAACCCGACGCAGGTGATCGTCGCCAAGACGGAGCAAGGGCGCGGCATCCTGGGCGTGATCGATGGCATCACGACCAAGGGCGTGGAAAGCGACGAGGATGCGCAGCAGCGAAAAGACTTTTTGCGGATGATCGGCTACAAGTTCTAGGGCGGGCCGCCCGTCGAGGGAAGGGGAGTGAGGGAACATGTCCTACTTGGTTGGTATCGACATCAGCACAACCGGCAACAAGGCCCTGTTGGTCTCTGCCAACCCGTCTGACGCGGGCCGGGTCGTCGGCGTGGCGGCGACCGAGAACCCCATCTCTACGCCAAGACCGCTCTGGTCGGAACAGGACCCGGCAGACTGGTGGACCGGCATCCAGGCCGCCATCCGCCAGGTCCTGTCCGGTACGGGGGCCCGTGGCGAGGAGGTGCTCGCCGTCGGGCTCACCGGCCAGATGCACGGCCTGGTGCTCCTGGACAGGGAGGGAGAGGTCCTGCGCCCTTCGATCCTGTGGAACGACCAGCGCACCGGCCCGCAGTGTGCGTGGATCACCGAGAAGGTCGGCCTGGAGAACCTGCTGGCCTGGACGGGCAGCCCGGCACTGACCGGGTTCACCGCCCCCAAGGTGCTGTGGGTGCGCGAGCACGAGCCCGACATCTATGCCCGTGTGGCACAGATCCTGCTCCCCAAGGACTATATCCGCTACAAACTGACCGGCGTCTATGCCACCGACATGGCTGGCGCGTCGGGCATGACGCTGCTGAACCTGGAGAAGCGCACCTGGTCCACAGAGATGCTCGCCGCCCTCGACATCCCCGCCGAGTGGCTGCCCCCCACGCACGAAGGACCCGAGGTCACGGGCACGATCAGCGCCGAGGCCGCCCGAGCTACCGGGCTGAAGGCAGGCACGCCGGTCGTTGGCGGCGGTGGTGACCAGGCAGCGGGAGCGGTCGGCGTGGGCGCAGTGCGTCCGGGCGTCGTGGGACTGGTCCTGGGCACGTCGGGCGTGGTCTTTGCCCCCACGCCGGCGCCCCTCTTTGATCCCCAGGGGCGATTGCAGGCTCACTGCCACGCCGTCCCCGGGCGCTGGCACTTTATGGGCGTGATGCTCTCGGCGGCTGGCAGCCTGCGCTGGTACCGCGATACGGTCGCTCCGGGGGTCAGCTACGACGACCTGCTGGCCCCGGCTGCTGAGGTCCCTGTGGGCAGCGAAGGCCTGCTCTTCTTGCCCTACCTGACCGGGGAGCGCGCGCCCTACCCTGACCCCAACGCCAAGGGCGCGTTCATCGGCCTCACCGTGCGCCACGGTCTACCTCATATGACCCGCGCCGTGCTGGAGGGCGTGGCCTTTGGCCTGCGCGACAGCATGGAACTCATCCAGGCCACGGGCCTGGGAGGGCTCGAACAGGTGCGCATATCGGGCGGGGGAGCGCGCAGCGCCCTGTGGCGGCAGATCCTGGCGGACGTGCTGGACTGCGAGCTGGTTACGGTGAACACCACCGAGGGCGCGTCCTACGGCGCAGCCCTGCTGGCTGGGGTCGGCGTGGGCATCTGGCCCGACGTGGATACGGCGTGCGAGGCGACGATCCAGGTCGTCGTCCGGGTCACACCCGAGCCGGCGCAGGTAGCGGGATACAGGGCCTTCTACCCGCTCTATCGCGGCCTCTACAGCACGCTGAAACCCACATTCGACGAGCTGACCGCGCTCGTCTCCTGATCGCCCGCTGGCCTTCCGTCCAGCTCATGCGCAAGTGTAGCGGCGGCATCCACATGCCGCTGCTTGGCGCCTCATCAGTAGACAAATCACATGAATTACGCTATAATCCGGGGTACCGTGCGACTGTGGCACTGCAAGAGGGAGAACGCCTGATGTCCGAGTTGAGCGACCTGTATGCCCAGATTCGCGATTGCACGCTCTGTTCGCTTGCGCGCGCCCGCGCCCGGGCGGTGCCCGGAGAGGGACCGGAAGACGCAGCGGTGATGTTTATCGGTGAAGCGCCCGGTTTCCACGAGGACAAGAGCGGACGTCCCTTCGTCGGCGCCGCGGGGCGCTTTCTCGAGGAGCTTCTCGCCAGCGTCAACCTCACGCGAGAGCAGGTCTACATCGCAAACGTGATAAAGTGCCGGCCGCCCGGGAACCGGGATCCCCTGCCTGACGAGATCGAGGCCTGCCAACCCTACCTCGACCGTCAGATCGAGCTGATCCGCCCGCAAATGGTGATCACCCTTGGCCGGTTCTCCATGGCCCGTTACTTTCCCGGCAGTAAGATCTCGGTGATCCATGGCCGGGCCCGCAAGATCAATGGCGTTCTCTACTATCCAATGTATCATCCCGCAGCAGCACTGCACCAACCCAAGCTGCGCCGTACAGTCGAAGAGGACATGGCCAAGATCCCCGAACTGCTGGCCGAGATCGACCAGATCAGGGACGGGCAACAACCCACAGACGTACAGCAGCTTAGTTTGTTCTGAGCACGGTGGGCTGCCAGATCAGACAACTCACACCAAAGGCGAATGGCGGACCCCGCCGGTCTGACTGCTTTTCCCCGTTGCCGTTGAGATAACGAGCGAACCCAGAAAGCTGAAAGCGTGGATAGACACAGGATATACTCTCTAATCTACCCCTGGGTGCTGACGACCATTGCTGCCATCCTGCTCATCGTCGTCGGTGTGACCAACGGATTCTATGTGTCCTACACGCTGGCATTCCTGATCGTTGCTTGCACGATCTCCGAGTGGCGTTCGATCCGCCTGCCGCGCGGCAACCTCCTCACGCTCAGCATCATCCCTATCCTGCTCGCCATCGTTCTCGACTTTGAGCAGCCCTCCGACTGGCAGCGAGTCATCGGCGCGATGCAGGTGATCGCGGTCGGCTCTCTGCTGGGGTACGGCCTGCTCCGTCGCCTGCCGCCCCTGCACGCGGCTTTCTACACCGCTCACCACATCCTGTCGGCCTTGCTCGCCGGCTGGACCTACGTTCTGGTCAGCAGAGACGTGCCTCGCTGGCTGATCTCCAGCTTTCACCTGCCTGCGGTGGTCGCGTACACTGCGGTCTATTCTCTGTTCTCCTTGCTGATGATCAATCCCTTTAACGCCTCCATCCTCAAGGGCGAAAAGCTGCCCAAGGCCGACCCGCTGTACACCTTTCTCCTGGCCCCCATCGCCCTGATCGTCTACCACTTTTTCGTGTCGCGCCAGCTCGGGGTTGGGTCGCTGCTCGTCCTCCTGCTTCCCCTGGTGGGCGTGCTCACTACCCTTGGGCTCTATGTCAACATCGATACGACGCACAACGAGATCCAGCAGCTCTACCGGATCTCTCGGGGCTTTGTGGCCGCGATGAGCAGAGGGCAGACCGTCCAGAGGGTCGGCGAGAGCATCGCGCAGGCCATCTCGGAGCTGATCCCGCGGGTCGATGCCTGCCTCGTCTACACGCACAATGACGCTTCGCACGAGTACCTGCTGGTGCACCAGAGCGATGGCTCGTCGGGGCCCGCCGTCGTGATCCCGGGCCGTGGGCTGCTCGGCCAAGCCGTCAACGATCACACCGGGACGGTCCTCAACGATGTGACCCACGCCAATAACCTCAGCCCTGGAGAACGCGGGTGGACGGCCAGGACGGCGCTCCTCGCGCATCCCCTGATCGCCGAACAGAACCCGGTGGGGCTGGTGGCCCTGCTTCGCCGTGGGAGAGGATTCACGGCAGAAGAGTTCCGCCTGGTGAGCATTGTCGCCAACCAGGCCGGCGCCACCCTGCACAATGCGTTGATGTTCGAGCGCTCGCGAGAACTGGCCGACAAGGACCGCTTGCTCGACGTGCTCAACCAGACCGCCTTCACACAGAACGCCCAACGGATCCTCAGCCGGGCGCGGCTCGAGAACCAGGTCGTCGCGCTGCTCTATCCGGACATCGACGACTTTCGCATCCTCAACAACACCTACGGCCACTCCACTGGCGACAGGGTCTTGAGCGGCGTCGCCCAGGTGATGAAAGAGGTCATCGCAAGCCGGGGGATCATCGGGCGCTCAGGAGGGGAAGAGTTCTTTATTCTCCTGCCCGACACCAGCGAGCAGGAGGCGATGGACACAGCGAACGAGATCCGGCAGCGCATCCGGGACAGCGTGTTCACTTCCGACGATGGTCATCAGGTGCAGACCACGATCAGCACAGGCGTGGCCATCTTTCCCCGCGACGCGGGTGACTTTGCCAATCTAAGGAAAAGGGCAGACCGGGCTTCCTACCTGGCCAAGAGGACAGGCAAGGACCGGGTCTGCCTGTATCAAGATCGCAAAGAGCTGATCGAATCGATCGACCAGGAGCCCGAACGCGTCGCACCCAGACCGTTTGGACAGGAGCAGGCGCCGTGAACCTTTGGCAGCGGCTCTCTCTACAGTGGCGGCGCATGCGCACCCCTGCCCTCCCAAGCAGGGTCCTGGGTAGCGAGTCCTTCCGCCAGGGCCGGTGGCGGCTGCTCGTGCTCCTCTTGCTCTTTGACGTGCTGCTGGTAGCCACCGTTCTGCTCTCTTTTCAGCAAAACCAGTTGATCGAAGAAGAGGTCACGCTCCTGCAAACGCGGCAGGTGTACGATGTCGAGATCCGCCAGCAGGTCGTCACCCGCACCACGGTGATCACGCGGATCATCCCCTATGGCTCTCAACCGTAGCCACCCTCCAGGCAAGAGGGGCGAGGACAAGTCCATGGACTATGAACAGGTTTCTGAGGAACACATCCGGATCGCCGAGCTGAGTCGCAAGATCGGCTCGATCTTGGTCGAGCGCGGAGACTATGAGCAGGCCATGCACCAATTCCAGTTGGGGATGCGCTATCTGGAAGGGATCGAACACCAGGAGGTCGCCCGCATCTACAACGAGATCGGGCGGGTCTACTGGTTCCAGGGCCAGCTCAAAGAGGCAGAGGAATGGACCGAAAAGGCCTTTGAGCTGGCGGAGCGGCTGCTCGACCCGGATGAATATGCGCGGCTGCTTCTCTTTGCGGGCATCCGCTACCGCCGCCAGGGAGCGAACGAACTGGCAGAGGCGCACTGGCTGCGCAGCCTGGAGATCAGCAAGGAGACGGGCGACCTGGTGATGCAGGCCCGTCTCTATCAGAGCCTGGGATGGCAAAGCCGGACCATGGGCAATTATGCGCTGGCGTTGAGCCGGCTGGAGAAAGGCCGGGCCCTGGCCGAGCAATGCAGTGATACCCAATCGCTGTCCTGGATCCACGAGACGCTGGGCGAGACCTACTATGCCCTGGGCGAATGGGACCGGGCTATAGACGACTTTAAGCTAAGCCTCAACTATGCGGAACAGGCCGGAGAGCGCAGGGCGACCTCGCGCGTCTACAGCACGTTGGGTGACATCTATCGCAACCAGGGAAGCTGGACGGAAGCGGATGAGTGCTACCAACGCGCCCTGGCGGCCATCTCGTCGACGGGCGCCCCGCAATCCCTGTTCGTGGTCAACCTGAGCCTCGGACTGGTCAATATGGAGCGGCAGCGGTACGCCAAAGCCAAAGAGTTCTTTGACAAATGCTGGGCGATCACCAGTCAGGGGGTCGGCTTTGCCAGTCGTATGGCGACCACCAAGACCGCGATGAGCGAGCTGGCCATCCGGACCGGTGAGCTCGGCGAAGCACAGCAGCACATCGAGGAAGCGATCCGCTTGGCACAAGAGGCAGATGCTCAACAAGAGCTGGCCCGCGCGATCATGATCCAGGGGACCATTGCGACCTACACGGGCGACTGGGATCAGGCCCTCGACCTCCTGAACCAGGCCAGGGAAGTCTTTGAGCAATTGGGGGATAAGCACAGCTTGGGGCGCGCTCACGCCGAGCTGGGAGCGATGTACGTGAGACGGGACGGCGGGCCTGAGGATCGCACGCAGGCGCAGGAGCATATCTCTACGGCGCGCACGATCTTTACCGAGCTGGGAGCCAAGAAAGACCTGGAGGAGCTGCCCACGATCTTGGGGATACGCGGGCTGTGACCAGCGCACGGGCCGCCAGAGGAACAAGCGACGGATGAGGAGATCCCTGATCCCTCAATTCAGAACGTGGCTTCCCGGCCTGAGGGAAAAGCTGCGCCCCGACGGCAGCAAGCGATTCCTGCTCGTGCTGCTCTTTTTGAACGCGCTGTTCATCGTCATCCTCTTGTTCTCGATGCGCAACCTGGAAACCAGGCAGCGTATCCGGCACGTCGAGGTCCAGATCTTGCAGCGCATCGCCCAACTGGCGACCAGCCAGGCCGAGCAGATCCAGATCGTCTACATCACCGCGACGCCTGCCGGCCCCGCACTGGCAGCCGCGACACCCACCGCGACCGCGCTGCCGCCGCCAGCGGCGACGTCCACGCCCCTGCCCACCCCAACCTCAACGCCGACGACAGCGCCCACATGGGCGATCACGCCCACGCCGACGATCCTGCCGACGGGGGCCATCACGCCCACGGCTACGCAAACGCCGGTCATCCCGCCCCTGCCACCCACGACGACCAGGACGCCGACCGCTGCGCCAACGCACACCCCGACGACAGCGCCCACACGAACGCCGACGAGTGCGCCGACACCACGCACTCCATCTCCCACACCCATTCCACCTGCGCCTCGAGAGGTGAGCCTGAGCGCGTGGCCGACCGAGATCACCGCCGACGGGACCTCCGTCTCGCAGATCCGCGCCACGGTCCTCGATCAGGCCGGGAACCCGATGCCGGATGGGACCGAGGTCATCTTTGCCACCGACCTGGGCACTCTCGGTGGGAGCACCACGATCCGGGCGACGACGCTGGGAGGAGTTGCCGAGACAGTGCTGACCGCTTCCACCCTGATTGGACAGGCCACTCTCACCGCCACCGCAGGGACGGTCTCGAAGCAGACCGTCGTGCGGTTCCAGCCGGGACCACCAGACGCGCTGATCCTGACCGTGAGCCCCGAGAGCCTGACGGTGGGAGGGCAGGCGACGGTAACCATTGCCGCCCGAGACCGGTACGGGAACCCGGTCGCCGACGGGACCTCGATCGACCTGGAGACAACGCTGGGGACCCTGCACTCGACGAGCCTGAGCACCGGTGGGGGAAGCGCCAGCACGGCCCTGCGGTCCAACATCGCCGGATGGGCGACCGTAACTGCGCGTGCCGGTGCGAGATCCGAGACGGCCCGAATGCACTTTACGCCGTTGGTCCAGATCAGCAAGCAAGTGGACCGCAGCTCCGCCCCCGCGGGCGGCCTGCTCACCTATACAATCCTCGTTGGTAACGACTCGGAGGGGGGCGAACACGCCGAGCTGGGAGTGCTCAGGGATACCCTGCCCGCCGGTTTTGTGTACGTGCCCGGCTCCACGACATCTGGTGCGCTTGGCGGCGACCCCGCGATCCAGGATCAGGTCTTGACCTGGACCCCGTCTCCCTCACCGCATGCGCTTGCCCCACAGGCATCGATCACGGTCGCCTTCCAGGTGGCGGCCGAGGCCCGAGAGGGCACCTACCACAACGTGGCGCTCGTCGACGGAGCCAACTTTGCCGCCGCCAGCACCGGCCCAACGGCCCAGGTCACCCTCGACCGGCCCGCACTGCTCTCGATCGCGCCGCGCACAGGGTGCAACCACGTGCAGGTCCCCGTGCAGATCACCGGGGCCCACTTTGCGCCCGGCCTCACTGCGCACCTGGGTTCGTGGGCATTGGATGTCACTGCCTCAAGCGAGGGCACCTTGAACGCCGTCGTGCCCGCTGGCATCCCGGCAGGCGACTACAGCCTGGAGGTGATCCACCCCGGTGGGGCCAGCGCCACGCTGCCGGGCGCGTACAGCGCCATCGACTGCGTGCCGCCCGGCACGACGCTGAGCAGCGGGTACCTGGGCACGTACGGCGCTGAACCCCTGACCGCCCCCGCTGGTGGCGACCTCGACCAGGTGCAGGTGCTCTTTCTGGAGATGCCCGATACGACCCCCGAAGCCTATCTCTGGCTGTTCGACCCGGACTGCGGCGGAACCCTCGACATGCAGAATGGGTTGGCCTGGGACTCGCCCTTCACCTACACCGTCTATGGAGGCCCCGGCGCCTACACAGACCCCGGCGCGGCCTCGGTCGATCCGGACACGGGCGTGAGCCCGGGCACGGTGCGCGCCAGGGTCGTCTTTGGCGAGGACGCGGCGGCAGATGGAGACTGGTACGTCATCCCCCTGGTGGTCAAAGAGGGCGAGCACGTGGGCAGCCGGCGCGTCTTCAAGCTCACCGTCGTCGGCGGGCCCAAGCCCCCCTTTGAGGCTGGGATCGGGTACGCAGACCTCAACCTCTACAACGTCGCGCTGAGCGGTTCGCCCACGAGCAACAGCGCGCCGCCAGGTGCCCGGATCCTGGCCTTCTCGTGGACGTTCCTCATTCCAGAAGCGGCGTACAGCACGCCGCCGCAGATGTTCCCCTTTGTCGCGCCGGGCGTTACCACGGTCCGGCAGCACAACTGGGACTATGACAACGACGCGTTTGGCGACGGGAGAGCCGGCATCACCGTGACGACCCCCATCCGCACCTTGACCTCCCCCGACGGCGCAGTGTCGGGAAATGCCGAGGAACGATGGAGCGACTATGCCGTCTTGGAAGGAGAACGGAACACCACCTGGGCCATAAGCTGTTGGGCAGCACCTACGGGGACAGCGCCTCCTCAGCGGATTGGCGACAACCTGGTCACGTTCTGGGTCACCGATCAGGACGGCAACGCGCTGCCGATCTTTGCCCGCCCAACGATCGATCCACCCCCCTAGACGGAGCGGCATGGCCAGAGAGCAGAGAACAGCGAACCAGGGGGGCACGTGTGCGGTGCCCAGCCTGCTGTCCACAGCACATCGAACCCGTGCGGCACGCCTCGAGGTCCTCCGACGGCAACCCGCTCGTTTCCCTTCGGTTCGCGCCGTATGGTGGATCGCCTGGAACGCCGCGCTCGTCGCGTTCTTGATCGGCGAGGGGCTGATCCGCCCGGTCTTGGCGCACCCCACCGGCTACCAAGAATACTATGTCCTGGGCTATGAGGAACACATCTGGAACGCGTTCAACCAGATCTACGGTGACGGGATCTCGGGCAACATCTGCTCGACCGTCAGTCTGGTCGCGACGACGGACTACCAATCCATCTACTACGACCACTGGGAAGATGGCTACGAGGCTGACCTGCTGAACCCCGTCCAGGGTAGCACCGAGGTCTACACCCTGAATGCTGGCGACTCCCTCTCCCTGACCAGCACCCAGGACAGCGGGCCGGCGATCCACCAGTACGTGCCCGTCGATCCGGTGCGCCGCCCTGCCGACATTCGCTACGACGGCGGAGATCGCATCATTTCCGCCGGTGGCCCGGTGGCCCTGACCCACGCGATGTGGCCCTTTGACACCACCTGGATCGGCGGGGCGTGGGAGATCTACTCCCGGCAGACCTACGAGGGCACCTATTCCTACCACCTGCCCATCGGCGAGGACCTGTACGAGCTGGACAGCACCGCCTACGGCGACTTTAGACAAGTCTACCTCCAGCTCGCGGCCTTTGAGGACAACACCACCATCTCGATCGACAATACGGCCGAGGTCGTGAACCTGACGCTCGATCGCGGTCAGAGCTACTCCAGCCAGGGATACATCAACTCGACCTCCGTCCCCTCGATCACCATCAATGCGGGCACGGTCATCCGCACCAGCAAGCCGGCCCAGGTCGGGCTGGTGACGGGCATGCGATCGGAGGGCGGGTTCCAGGGCCGCCTGCTGATCACCCTGCCCGACGAGCTGTGGGGCGCAGACTATGTCGTCCCTGTGCCCAGCGGGCCTCCCGGCACCGAGGCAGAGATCTATCTCGCGAACCCCAATGACTACGAGATCACGGTTCACGCCCAAGACCTCTACAGCCAGAGTTCCTTCGCCATCAGCCCGACGGCCTACATCAGCGCGACCGTGCCTTACTCTCGAAAGCGAGGGGGCTCCTTTGTGCCGCAAGGGTCCGCGGCCCGCTTCACCTCCCCCGATGGGGTCTTTGGGGTCATCGTCTGTGCCGACACCGGCAAGCCTGACTACGACTGGGGCTTTTCGGCCGTCTCTTCCCAATACCTCGCCAAAGACTACTATGTTTCCTGGGCCCCAGGCGATGGTAATAACCCTCCACAGAACAACGGCTCGCCCGTATGGGTCACTCCTCTGGCCGATGCCACCACCTTTTTCGTGGACTTGAACCCGTTGGACGGCATCGTGGACCAGAGCTTTACGCTCGATGTCTTGCACCAGGAGCGCATCTTTGACCCCGATCAAGACAATACCGGGATGCACGTCTGGGCCACGGGCCAATTCGCCGCTGTCTGGGGAGAGGACCCATCCGTGGCCGAGATCGCAGCCCCCTACCTCGATATGGGACTGGCCACGCTGCCCCAGCACTCGGACTGGCAAGACCCGGTGCTGACCCTGGACAAGGCGGTCCATCCCACCGTGCTGCCCCCACACGGCGGGTCGGTGACCGTGACGCTCGTCACCCAGGCCCACAATGCGCCTCTGGCCGAAGTGAGCATCACCGATACCTTGCCAGTTTCCTGGACCTACGTCTCGGGCAGCACGGAGGTGACCTATCCCGACGCGAGCACGGGTACCCCGGACCCGGCCATAGACGGCCAGACGCTCCACTGGGACCTATCTGCGAGCCTGGACCTCAACCAGGCGCTGACCGTCACCTTCCAGGCCCAGATCGGGGGCACCGAAGGCGTGCTCATCAGCGTCAACCAGGCCAGTGCGATCGGCAGGCACCTCTACCCCGACGTGCTCTTTAACCCGCGTGACGATGCGACCATCTACGTGGGCCCGCTCAACGTGGTCGCATCGGTTGACAAGACGCGCGCCGAGGTCGGCGACACGCTGACCTACACGCTCACCTATGCCAATGTCAGTTCCTCCACCGTCATCACCGGTGTCGTGCTCCGCGATGTGGTGCCCATCCGCTTCGCCACCTTTGACTCGGCCTCCACCGGCGGCACCTACAGCCCCGCCAGCGGCGCCGTTACCTGGGCGCTGGGCACGCTCGCCCCGGGGACGGTCGGTTCCGTATCGTTGACCGCTCGCATCAACAACTTTGTGCGTGATGGTACGGTCATCGAGAATGCCGGTTACATCCGAGGATACGAGACCGCGGAGACGGGAAGCAACGTCGCGCGCACCGTGGTGTTGGCGCCTGACGTCCGGCTCGCCAAGGAGGGGCCACCGTCCGCTATGCCTGGACAGGCGATCACCTACACCCTGTCCTACGAGAACGCCGGCCAGGCTGGGGCCACAGGGGTCACGATCCAGGATCGCATCCCCATATCCACTATGTACGTCAGCGGCAGCATGGCCGCGCTCTCCGATGGCGAGTGGGTCGCGCTCACCGACGCCGCCGACGGTGACCTGGGCGCTTACCTCTCTCCCACCCTCGTCTTTACTCCCGGGGTCCTCGCCCCCGGCGCGGAAGGGCAGATCCGCTTCAGCGTGCGGACCGACGAGGACCTGCCTGTTGGCGCACTGGTGCTGAACTGGGCCACCCTGGACCGGGACCTGGCCCGTCCTCGGCCCTCCAACCTGGCGGTCACGCGCATCTCTGGGCTGCTGGTTAGCAAGGCGTCAGAGCAGGACGTGGTCGCCCCTGGCGACGTGATCTCGTACGTGCTGACCTACGGGGTTGCCTCCGAGGCGGCTGCCCAAAGCAACGTGGTTCTCTATGAGCCCGTTCCGGCGCAGACCCGCCTGATCTCCGTGACGGGGACCGGCGCAGACTGGGTCGAATACTCGTGGGACCACGGCGCCACCTGGACGACCACGCTGCCCATCACCGCCACGCACATTCGCTGGCACGACGCTGTGGTCCCTCCGAGCACAGCGGTGCAGGTCGGCATGGCCGTGCGGGTGAACGAGACCCTTCCCGAGGGCACTACGATCGTCAATCTGGCCGTCATCACCAGCAGCGAGAGCGGCCTGGGCTACTCGAACATCGTCCGAGTTCCGACGGTTGACCTGACGATCCACAAATCGGCCAGCTCGTCCGCGGTCCCCGTTGGGCAGCCGCTCACCTACACCATCGCCTATGGCAACAGCGGCACCGCCGCCGCGCACGGTGCGCTGATCACCGATCGCCTGCCGGTCAGCACGACCCTGGTCCCGGGGAGCATCACCTCGGGGGGTGTCTCCGATGGCCAGACCATCACCTGGTTCATCGACCATCTGCCCGCCCAGGCATCGGGTTCGTCGCTGCGCTTCGCGGTCACCCCCAGCTTGGACATCGCCGACTGTCGTCCGATCACCAACCTGGCCCACATCGATCAGGCATACGACGACGACCTGAGCGCGCCAGTGATCGTCGAGGTCTCGGTTCCTTACACAGCAGCCTTTACGCCCGTTTACACCGAGACGGGCGTTAGCGTCCCCGTCTCCTTTGCCAACCGCAGCCTGGGCGGCAGCCGATACACCTGGGACCTGGGAGATGGGACGGTCACATCGCACGTCTCACCCGTGCATGCCTACGACGCACCCGGCACCTACACCGTGACCCTGACCGTGTCCGGCCTTTGCGCGTATACCGACACCGTGACGGGGACGGTGCTCGTCCGCCCACCCGAACTGGCCGTCGTCAAGAGCGCCTCCCCCGAACCAGTCGATGCGGGTGATACACTCACCTATACGGTCGTCCTCGCCAACCGCGGTCCTGGCTACGCCAGTGGGGTGAGCGTCTCCGACACCCTGCCCGCGCACACCCGGTTCGTATCGGGCAGCATCACCCTCGATCCGCCCGGCGTAGGGATTGCCGGGGCCCTTCCACCCACCTTGGCGCACGACGTGACCCTTGCCGCCGGAGAAGGTGCGACGGTGACCTTTGCGCTAACCGTGATCCGCCCTCTGGAGGCGGGGATAGACCACATCAGAAACACGGTGTACGTGGCCGGCGACCACGGGCCCGGCGTGACGGACAGCATCTCGACCCCCGTCCACGCCGCTCCCGACCTGTCCATCCACAAGGACGATGGCGTCTCCGCTGTCTCCCCGGGCGACGTGCTGACCTACACCCTCGTCCTCTCCAACGCTGGCAGCCAGGGGGCCACGGGCGTCGTCGTCACCGACGTCCTGCCCGCCGTCACCGGCTACCTCCGCGCCTCCTCCGGCGGAGCAGAGACCTCGCCCGGCAGCGGCATCGTCACCTGGCCTCCCATCGAGCTCCCCGCAGGGACCACCGTCACCCGCACCGTCTCTGTCCTCGTGGGCGACCCCCTGCCCCCAGGCGTGGATGCGATCACCAACACCGCCCTCGTCGCCGACGACGGAACCAACGGCCCGGACCCAGACGTGAGGGACAACGTCTATACGCTCACCACCCCCCTTGACTTCACCCCGGCCCTGGTGATCGTCAAGGAGGGGCCGGACCAGGCGGCTGTGGGTGAGACCGTGGTCTTTACCTTTACCATCGCCCATGACAAACTCCACGGAGATGGCTCTCCGGTCACCGTTCTCTCGGTCATCGACGATCGCGCCGGCGCGGCAACCTATCACGGCGAGGTGGGCGATGGCGACGACGTCTTGGAGCGCGGCGAGGTGTGGGTCCTGACCGCCACGTATACCATCCACCCAACCGATCCCAGCCCTCTGGTCAACACCGGCACCGTCATCGGAGAGGACAAGAACGGCGATCTCGTCACCGCGACCGCCACCCACAGCACCACGCTGCTCTACGCCCCGTCGCTCCACATCATCAAGGTGGGACCCGAGAGCGCCAGGCTGGGGGAGCGGGTGGTCTATGCACTGACCGTCAGCAACGTTTCCTTGACCCCCACCGCGATGGGGACAATGGGCAGCGGCGACGGCTCGCCGATCTATGACGTCATCGTCAGCGATGCCCTCGCCGGGAAGCCCGTCTATGTCCAGGGGGACAGCGATGGGGACCGTGTGCTCGACATGGGAGAGGCGTGGCTCTATGTGGTTCCCTACACCATTCAGCCCGCAGATCCCGATCCCCTCACCAATGTCGCTACAGCCACGGGCCGGGCAAGCGATGGCAGGCTGGTCACCGGCACCGACACGCATCGTCTCGACATCGAGCACGTTCCCGCCCTGAGCCTCAGCAGGGAGGCGCCCGCCGTCGCCCACGTCGAAGAGACGATCACCTTTACGTTTACCGTTTCCCAAGACCCTGAGAGCGATGGGTCTCCCATCTCTCACCTCACGCTCACCGATTCCTTGGCCGGCCCGGCTCTCTACATCGCCGGGGACGATGGGGACGGCCTGCTCGAGAGCGGCGAACGCTGGACCTATGTCGCTTCCTACACCGTCCAGATCGCCGACCGCAGCCCCTTGCTGAGCACGGGCACGGTGACCGGACACGACGCTGACGGCGACCGCGTGACCGGCAGGGACGCTCACTACATCGAGGTGGAAGGTGGGATCGGAGGCGCGCTCTATCTACCCATTCTCCTCAAGGACGACTGACCCCCCTTCACGTGTCCTTCACGGAAGATGATCATTCTGTAACTTAACCGTAATCGCGCATTTTGCCGAACAGTGGTAGAATAGAGGTGCAGTTCAGGGAGGGGACCAGTGTGTGTTGGGACTCAGACGGTTGGGAGAGGGGTGCGGCGCGCTCCTCGTGGGGAGGACGGATGAAAGTGGGCAGATGCACGGGCATTTGGTTTCTGATCGCCACCGCGTTGCTCGTCCTGACAGGCGTGGCCTGGCGCTCCGCGCAGCCACAGGCCGTGCTCAGCGTGACCCCCCGAACACTCAAGGTCAAGGTCGGGGAGAGGACGACGGTGGACCTGACCATCGAGCAAGTCTCTCAGCTCTACGGGGCCGAGATTCACCTCAGTTTCGACCCCAGCGTGCTGGAAGTCGTGGACGCGGATCCCGCTGTGGAGGGGGTCCAGATCGAACCCGGCACGTTCCCCATCCCTGACTTTGTGGTCCAGAACGCGGCAGACAACAGAACGGGCACCATCGACTATGCGTCCACCCAGCTACCTCCCAACAAGCCAGGGGAGGGCAAGGGCGTGGTCGCGCGGGTCACGTTCCGGGCCAAAAAAGCGGCTGTCAGCCCGGTCCAGTTCGAACAATTCCTGCTTGCCGACACCCAGGGCGGCAGCATCAAAGCGACGCCTCAACACGGCCAGATCCGGGTCTTGGGAACCCCGATCTGGGCCTTTGCCGTCGCTGCCGGGTTGATCGTTCTCGGCGTCGCCGGCGGTGTCTGGCTTGCCCTGGCGAGAAGAAAGTGAGGACCTCATGATGTCGAAAAGAATCAAGACGACTATCCTACTGCTCTCTATGGTTGCGCTCGTTGGCGGATCGCCCTTCTCACGTGTCTTGGCCCAAAGCGCATCGGCAGCATTGGCTCCCATCAGCCAGAACATCGCTGTCGGCCAGCAGACTACGGTCACCTTGCGCCTGCAGAACGTCAACGACCTGTACGGCTACCAGACGGCGATCGTGTTCAATCCCAGCGTGTTGGAGGTGATCGACGCGGACACGGCCAAGGCAGGGATCCAGGTCGCCCTGGGCACCTTCTTGCAGGCTGACTTTGTGCCGCAGAACAGCGCCGACAACAGCGTGGGCACCATCGTCTGCGTGGTATCGCAGTTGGCGCCCGCTGGCGCCGTCAGCGGGGACGGCGACCTGCTCACCATCACCTTCCGGGGCAAGGCGCAGGGCCACAGCGAAGTCCGCTTCACCGACCTCAAGATGGCCCAGCCAAACGGCTTGGCGATTACGGTGACACGTCAAGATGCACAGATCATCGTCGGCAGCCCCACAGGGGCGACCCCGACGTTCACCCCAACCCCGACGCCAACGCCGACCGGTACTTATGTCGTCCCGACAGCCACCCCGACCCCGGTCTGGTCCACGCCCACCCCGTGGCCCACGATCCCCCCCGGTCAGCAGGTGATCTATGTCGTGCAAATGGGCGACACGCTCTATTCGATCGCCCGTCGCCACGGCACGACCGTGGAGGCGATCGCCCAGGTGAACGACATCGCCAACGTCAGCTACATCCAGGCCGGGCAGCAGTTGATCATCCCGCGCGGCACGCCAGTCACGCCAGGGCCGCCTCCGCCGCAGCCAGGTCCCTCGGTCTATGTGATCCAGCACGGTGACACGCTCTACTCGCTCGCTCGCCGCTTCGGCACCACTGTCGAGGCGCTCGCGCTGGCCAATCACATCGCCAATCCCTCCCGCATCTATGCGGGACAGCAGTTGACCATTCCTGGCGGATACGTTTCCATACCGCAGCCGCAGCCATCGGGAAACATTCACGTGGTCCAACCTGGCGAGACGCTCTGCTCGATCGCCCGTCACTATGGGACGACGTTCTGGGCCATTGCCATTGCCAACCACATGAGTAACCCCAACATCATCTACGTGGGACAGAGCCTGGTCATCCCGTAGTCAAGTCCGTAAGATCTGCAGCAAGGACCTGAGGCAATGTGATGAATATCGTGATGATCGGCCCCTTTGCCTTCGCACCCAAAGCCACGGTGAGCGCGCGCACGTTCCCTATGGCGCAGGCGTTGGTCAGGCGAGGCCACCGGGTCACGCTCTTGCTGCCTCCATACGACAATCTCCAGGACGCGGGCCAGTCCTGGGAGAGAGAGGGCGTCCAGATCCACAACCTGCCCATCCGGCGAGTGACCGCCGTGACCCCGATGGTTGCCGCAGTCAGATTGGCCGCGCTGACCCGGTGGCTGCGCCCCGACGTGGTGCACATCTTCAAGCCGGTTGGGTACGCAGCGCTGGCGGGGATGATCCTCCGCCACACATCGCGCCTGCCCCTCGTCACCGACACCGATGACTGGGAGGGCACGGGCGGCTGGAACAGCGTGAATCCCTATCCCTGGCACTGGAGGCGCTTCTTTGACCTTCAGGAGCGCTGGCTGCCCCGCCACTCTTCTGCGGTCACGGTAGCCAGCCGCACGCTGGAGACACAGGTCTGGGGCATGGGCGTGCCGCCCCGGCAGGTGATCTATGTGCCCAACTGCCCTGGGCCGACGTTTCTCTCCCGGCGCACGCAGGTCAGCGAGAGCGACAAGGGACATGTGCGAAGCGCGCTGGGCATCGGAGGCGCCCCCCTGGCGATCTATGTGGGGCACATCGTGCGAGGCAACGACCTGGACCTGGCCTTGGCCGCCATGAAGCGCGTCCTCGTTCAGATCCCCACAGCCAGGCTGGCCATTGTGGGGGCAGGAGACGGGCTTGCCCCGCTGCGCTCACTGGTCGCGGACGAGGGCCTGGACGGCACGGTCCTCTTTACAGGGTGGGTCGAACACCATCTTGTGCCCGCCTACCTTGCCGCTGCCGACGTGGCGATCTACCCGTACCGAGATTCGCTGATCAACCGCGCCAAGTGCTCGATCAAGATCCTGGAATACATGGCCATGGGTCAGGCCATCGTGACACACCGCGTGGGGCAGAACGTCGAATATCTGGAGCACGAACAATCGGGCATCCTGGCCGATCCAGGCGATGTCGAGGGCTTTGCTGAAGGGCTGATCGCCGTGCTCAGCGACCCGGGTCTGGCCGCCCGGCTGGGCAGGAACGCAAGGGAGCGTATCGAACGCCGCTTCAACTGGGAACAGCGGATTGAGGACGTGGAACGAGCCTACGGCATAGCCTGTGCGGACGAGCAGGGGTGCCCTACCAATCATCAAGGTACTCGGCCCACTCTTGATTGTCTCTCAAGTAACGACCGTACAGGTAGGACGCTGCTGCCGGCGGCTCCAGGGGGCGCGAGCGCAGTCTCATCCCTGCCTCTTGAGGGGTGCGGCTCCCCTTGCGCCGGTTGCACTGCGGGCATGCGCTCGTCAGGTTCTCCCACTCGTGGGTGCCCCCCTGCACCTTGGGCACGACGTGATCGAGCGTCAAGTACGTCGCAAACTGCCCGCAGTACTGGCAGCGGTAGCCGTCGCGTCGAAAGATCTCGCGCTTGTTAAGTCGCACGCGCGGATGCGGGCGATGAACCATATGCTGCAAACGGATGACAGAAGGGCGCTCGTACGTGCACGTCGCAGTACAGATGGTCCCTCGGCCATTCTGGACGATCTCGGCCTTGCCCAGGATCAGCAAGCCCATGGCTCGCGATGTACTGCACACGTTGACTGGTTCATAGGTCACATTGAGCACCAGAACCGGGGCATTCATAGTCGCGCTTCCTCGTTTCCCGGGTGGGTCCGATGTGTATGCAGAAAGTATATCACAGCCACTCACGGAGGTCAACATTCCGATCCTCATTTTGTGCGCCGTGGGTTACGTGCTATAATCAATCGGGGAAGGTCATGCGTCTGACCATGCGGAGTGTGTTGCCATGCATGGAATAGATGAACACCAGGTGTTCGCCAACGATATTCCTCTGCTGGAGCCGGATCCTCAATCTCTGATCGCCTGGACAAGGCTGATGGTTCCCCAGCAGGGAAGCACATATCTGGAACGATCCCGGCTCATCGACACGCTGCACAACATGGTCGATCGCAAGCTGATCCTGGTGCGAGCGCCTGCCGGATATGGCAAGACCTCCCTCCTCGCTGACCTGGCCCGCGAAACCGATCTCCAGACCTGCTGGTACACGCTAGGGGAACAGGACGCGGACCTGAGCATCTTTCTCACCTGCCTGATCGCCTGCATCGCGCGTCGATTCCCCTCTTTTGGACAACGCTCTCTCCAGCTACTCCGGAGTATGGAGGGTCGGCTGCATTCCCGGCTGCGCGTGCTGGTCGCGACCGTTGTCGACGAGATCTTTCGAGAGATTCCCGAATACTTTTTCCTGGTCCTGGACGACTATCACACCCTCCAGGACACATCGCACGTCCACGAATTCGTCCGCCTCCTGCTCGACCTTATGCCCGAACAGTGTCACGTCATCGTGGCCTCGCGCACCGTGCCCCCGCTCCCCTTGATTCGCCTGGCGGCCCGGCAGCAGATGGCAGCCATAGGCGTCGACGACCTGCGCTTTGACGGGCAAGAGATCCATCAACTGGCTCGCGAAAAGCTGGGCATTTCCCTCACCGCCGAACAGGCGCGATTCCTGGCTCAGCAGACAGATGGTTGGATCACGGCCATCCTCCTCAGCGCCGACGCGGGATGGGATGCCTTCCTCAGCGGCGATCGATCCACCTTTGCCGGCCTGACCGAGACGGGCATCTATGACTACCTGATGAGCGAGGTGTTTAGCTGCCAGCCGCCAGAGATCCAGAGCTTTCTCCTGCGTACAGCGGTTCTGAGCGAGATGACCGTGTCCTTGTGCGATCAACTGATCCAGGCGGATAGCCGGGATGCGCTCTACCTGCTGGAAAAGAACAACCTGTTCATTTCCTCCGTGGGCGATGTGGGCATAGAGGCCACGTACAGGTACCACCCCCTGTTTCGCGATTTCCTGCTCACTCGCCTGCGTCAGCAGTCCGAGCCACTGTTCGGCCAGCTAAACGCCCAGGCCGCCGACCTGTTTGAGGGCCAGCAGAGATGGCCCGCCGCCATTCTGCACAACCTGAACGCCGGTCGGTTTGCGCACGTGCGCCAGGCGATCCTCTCACACTATGACGACCTGAACCGCGCCGGCTTGCGGGAATCTGTGGCCAACTGGATCGACGCCCTCCCTCTCGAACATCTCTCACCCGACCTTCGCCTCCGGCGCGCGCAGTTGGCGACCGAGCTGGGGCAGATCGACACCGCGCTGCGGCTGTATGCCAACGTGATCGTGCTCTTTGAATCGCAAGAGAACACCCCCAAGCTGGCTATGACCCTGCTTGAGCGCAGCTATGCGCTGTCCAAGAGTGGGCACTCTGCTGAAGCGATCCAGGATTGCCAGGAGGCACTGTCCCTTCTCGCCGACGAGCCAGAGGCGGACTCGCTGCGTGGACGCGCCTACCGACACCAGGGCATCTTTTACGAGGACACGGGCGACCCGGGGTCCGCCCTGCGCTCCTTGTCGCTTGCTCGTGAATGCTGGAACCGGTGCGGGGAAGCTCCCGTTCGCATGGCCCGCCTGGCTCAAGACATGGGCGCGGCCTATGGGATGCTGGGTCAGCTCGAGAAAGCGATCGAGGAATACACCCGGGCACTGCAAGTCTGGACGCACCTGGCCAATGACGGAGAAATCGGGTTGACACTGGCCGGCATTGGCGTCGCTCGCCACCGGCTGGGAGAGTATGGAACGGCCCTCAAGGTGTTGCGCGAAGCCTGGGAAAAGAGCCAGGCCGCGGGCGACGTGCGCGCAGATGCGTACGTGCTGACCAGTCTGGGCGATCTGTACCGCGACCTGGGGCAGTTTGACCAGGCGCTCGACTGCTACCTGCAGGGCAGCCAGGAGGCTGAGGTCATCGGCGAGGCGTACCTGCAGTCCTATGCTGCCAGTGCGCGCACGGAGGTACTGTACCTGGCAGGCCAGACCGAAAGCGCGCAGGCAGAGATCCAGCACGCCCTGTCCAGGGGATCGCTGTCCAGATCGGCGGAGGCGCGCTACAGGCTGGCCCTGGCGATCACCCTTCTCGACCGCCGGGAAAGCCAGCAGGCCAGAGCAGAATTGGACGCGGCGCTGAGCCTGCCCGGAACAGAGGGCGACATCGCATTCCGCGGGCGAATCCAGCTCGCGCGGGCCGCAATGCTAGAGCACCAGCCTCAGGAGACGCGCGACCAGCTCCACGCGGCCTTCCAGTTTGCGCAGGAAGCGGGGCTCACTCAGCCCCTGTCCGTCGAGTCGCTCCAGTACATCCACGTGCTCCAATTCGCCGCCAAGGAGGGAGAGGGCAGCCCCGAGATCGACCGCTGGATCGCTGCCGCGGGTGAGCTCGAACGGACTCGAGAGCAGCTATCCAGTGCTGAGCGCGTCCGGACCACGGGGTCGCGCTACCCGCTCCTGCAGATCGGCGCCTTGGGTGGAAGCCAGGTCTTGATGGACGAAGACGCCGTCTCCTGGAGGACCACCCAGGCCAAAGAACTCTTTTTCTACCTGCTCACCCATCCCAACGGACAGACCAAGGAGCAGATCGGCGCGACCATCTGGCCCGAGCATCCGTCAGCCAAGCTGTTCAGCATTTTTCGCAGTTCGCTGTTCCGCGTTCGCAAGGCACTCTTTACCGAGATCGTCCTCGTTGAGGAGAATCGATACCGCCTGAATGACGAGATCAGCTTCCGCTACGACGTGCAGATGTTTCAGCAAGAGATCTCCAGGGGCACGCTGGCCGATAACCCAGTGCAAAGGGCCCACCACTACCGCCGGGCCGCAGAGCTCTACCGTGGCGAGTTTCTGGCCGACATGTACGCGGACTGGGTCCTGCCCTTTCGAGAAGCGCTGCAGGCCCGTTGCCTGCAGGCATTGACGTTCTTGGGCGAATTCAACCTGGATAGAGGGCAGTACCCGGTGGCGATCGAGTTTTCCCGCAAGATCCTCGCGGTAGACGAATATCACGAACTCGCTTTCTACATCCTGATCAGAGCCTATGCCCGGTCAGGACAGCGGCCGCAGGCAAAGCGCATCTACGACCAGTGTCGCAGCATGCTGGCCGAGTTTGGCTTTTCCCCACAGCAGAGCCTGGAGGACCTCCTCCGCTAACATCTCGGCACGTTGACGCACCTTGGCAGTACAAGGCGCTCCACCGCCCGGCACGGCGGCTCGACGGAGCGCGCTGGCGGACAGTGAACCACGCCCCACGGTATTGGAGCCTTTTCCGCCCTGCCCCTGGGCCTGGGTGTCAGGTTGGGTGACAGGGGCAGTGTATTGTTAGTCTAGTTCGGCACGGGGAGAAAATTAGATAAGGAGGCACCACGATGGAGCAGGTCGTTCGCTCGCTCAAGATGTTTGCTGTTGCACATTTAACATCCAAGAATATGCGCGTCACACTGGCCTTGCTGACGCTGGCCACACTGGTCATTTCGGCCGGTGCACCCTTCCCCCACGGAGGAGGCAGCGGATAACATAGCGGAATGACCATACTTCTCCTGGCTTCCATTGCCCTGGCAGTTGCCATCGCTTGGATGCGAGGAGGTAAACTAAGCCGGCTTGGCGAGATGCAGTTCGAGCTCTGGTGGGTTGTTCCGGCGGTTGCCGTGGTGCAAGCGCTGGGCGCTCGTCTCGGACGTTCGCCAGGCCGGTTCAGTTTGTCATACTCGCGTTCAGTGACCATGATCGCTTCCTTCGCCGCCCTGTGGATCGTGGTCTGGTGCAATCGCCGCCTACCTGGTATATGGTGGGTGCTGGCCGGAGTGACGCTCAACCTGAGTGTGATCGCTGCCAATGGAGGGTACATGCCTATCCCACCTGAGGCAGCCGCTCACACTGCGGGAAGAGAGGTCGCCCTTCAGGTACCCGTAGGAAGCGCGCTAGCTGGCTCCAAGGACATCCTCTTACCGCCCCAGCAGGCGCGCTTTTGGTTTCTGGGAGATGTGGTGGTCATTCCAGCACCGTTTCCCTGGCCAACGGCGATGAGCATAGGGGACATCGTTCTCGCAGTAGGCATCTTTTGGTTCATTGTGCGCACGTCACAGCCGGAGGAGCACACAGATGACAAGCCGAGGGTGCGTCCCGAGATGCTCTCGCCCAATCGCAAAGAGGGGCCAAGCCATCCATCAGCGACAGGTTCCGGACAATGATGTCGAATCGCATCTGCCTCAAGTAGGAGAAGCGTGAGAGGGTTCTCACAGCTCGGGTTCGGACAGATGCCCAATTTATAGAGTGAGGCAATCATCAATGACAATTCTCGTAGCATCTCGTGACAACCGGGGGAGGCAAGGCATGAAGACAGAGTTTCAACTCGACCGACTGTTTGGTCTGGCGCTCACAGACACCCGCTTTTTCCGGCAACTGAGAGAGCATCCCAAGCAAGCTGCCGCTCGCTTCGAGCTCACAGAGCCAGAGATGAGGGCCATCGTGAACATCGCGCCCGCCATCCGTTCCATCGAGGACCTGGCTCTGCGGCTTGACTCTTGGATGACCAGCGATGCTCCCAGTGCGGTCCCGGCCTTTGCCGAAGAGCCGCTGACAGAGTACGAATATGCGGTCCCACGCTCATCGCCGGCCAGCGACATGTTTCTCAGCATGAGGTAGGGAAGCAAGACCCAAACGTCGATCACGTGCAAGGATGGTAAGTAGGGTACATGTCGAACACCGATCTAATCCGTTCCACATGGGTGGATGCAGACAGAACGCGCCTGTTTATGCAGCGGATCGTCCAGGAGACCCAGCGACAGTCCGCCCAGCGAAGCATGGCCACGCGGTTGAACACATTTGAACGACTGCAGGCCATCGTTCAACGCATCAACCGGGTCTCTACGGCAGCGCACAGGCTGCAGGTCCTGTTGTACGCGGCGCTCCAAGACATTCCGGCTGCCCAACAAGGAGCCATCTACCTGAGCACAACCCGCGACTGCATCTATGTCCTGGGTGCTATGCTTCCCGATGAGCCAGAGCTCACGGGCAAAGAGATCAACGCCCACGGCGGCTACATAGACGCCGTCGCCCAGATACAGGCCCCCGTTGCGGTCACCGATGTCCAGGGAGAGCACCTGGTCGCGTATCCGGGCCAACTGACCGAGGCTCGCCAGGTCCAGTCGGCCTTGGTCGTGCCGCTGGTCGTCGGCGGGCGTACGGTGGGCATCCTCTCTCTCGAGAACTGCGAGCAGACGCACGCCTTTACTCAGGAGGACCTGGACTTTGCCTCACTGCTCAGCGACTACACGGCCATGGTCGTCGACAACGCTCACCTGTCCGCATCCTCGTTTGCGCGCACACCGTGGCAAGAGCCCGAACTGAGGAGTTTCTTCGCGCTAATCGAGCACCTGTCGATGGGTCTGCTGGTCACCAACGGGCGCCAGCAGTACGTGTGGGCCAATGCCGCGTTCCTCGAGATGACCCGCTTCACGTACGAGCAAATAGAGGAAGGCCCGCTCACTGCACACTCCCTCCTGGGGAGAAACCTGGACGATCTCATCCAGAACCAGAGCGGCAAACCCCACGAGCTGAGTTTGCTCTGCGGCGACGGGACACACTGCCCGGTGAAGACCATACTCCTGAACCTGGACGCGAACGGTATTCAACACGTACGCGGGTACATCGGCATCTTTCAGGATCTGCGCGAGGAGAGGGCGCGCGAAAGACAGCTCCTCCATATGCAGAGGCTTTCGAGCATTGGCACCCTCGCCGCAAGCATCGCGCACAGGCTCAACACGCCGCTGACGACGGTGATCGGATTCGCCGAACTAATCTTGAGCAGAGAGGATGTCCCGGACGAGCCCCGCTCAGACCTGGAGGCGATCGTCAGGCAGGCCCAGCAGGCAGCTTCCGCCGTTCGCGATCTTCTGAGCTATGCCCACCTGGAGAACAAGGGACGGACGCAGATCGATATCAACCAGATCATTCGCCAGTTGACCTGCCTTCACAAGCGCGCTCTGAGCGCAAGCAACCTCGACATCTCGCTGGACCTCGAGGATCCCCTTCCCTCCCTTCTGGGCGATACGTGCCAGATTGAGCAGGTGCTGTTCAACCTGATCAACAACGCCTCCCAGGCATCTGCCGCCGTGAACAGAACAGGGCAGTTGTGGATCCGCACACGCCGGCTCAACGGGGAGGACCTGGTCAGGATCTCGATACGGGACGACGGCCCAGGCATTCCAGCCGAGATACAGCCCCACATCTTTGAGCCCTTTTTCACGACCAAAGCGCCTGGAGAAGGCACCGGGTTAGGATTGAGTATCTCGCGAGAGATCGTCGAACGGCACGGCGGGCGCATCTGGCTCGACAGCACGACCGATCAGGGAGCGACCTTTCTGATCGAGTTACCAGTCACCCCCACTCTCGGGCCAGGTCCAGGCGAGGCGCACGCTGAACCCGTCCAGTGGTCGGACACCTGCCCTGCCCGCATCTTGGTCATCGATGGCGAGAGGCGCACCAGCTACCTGCTGCGGAAGGTGCTGACCAGGCAGTCGCATCACGTTGACATCGCGGGGAACAGGGCGGAAGCGTTGCGCAGGCTGCAGGAGACCCCCTATGACATCGTCTTCCTGGATCTGCAGACGCCGGACGCGCCAGCCCAAGAGATTTATGACTGGATCGGGGAACACTGCGATGGACTGTCCGAGCGCACCGTGCTCTTGACCGGCGATACGCTCAGCGCAGAAGCGGTGGACCTGATCGAGCGGGCACGCACTCCGCGCCTGGGCAAGCCATTCCGGCTGACCGAACTGAGAAACGTCGTCAAGCAGGTCTGGCCTGGCTGAGACGTTCATCGCTCGTCCCCCCAGACGGCATAACCCCTCGCGCTCGCAAGTACGCCTCCACGGCATCCGCAGCCTGTCCTCGGGTCAAGTCATCTGTGGGCAGGTAGAGATCACAGTGTGCGCGCGCGTGCGCCAGCCGCCGTCGCTGCTCGTTCAGGTCAGCTTCCGTCCAGTCGGCGCGGCTCTGTCGTCGGGCGATCGTCGGCAGCTCAGCGTCCAGGTAGATCAGGATCTCGGCCCGGGAGAATACCTGCCACATCCTCGGCACAAAAGAGTGCTCCTGCAGGCAAGGCCGAACATCGTATCCTCTCAGGCCCAGGTTCTTCACCAGTGTAGTTTTGCCCGCCGCGCACGGTCCCACCACCACGATGCGCGGCTCTCGCTCCTCGTCATCCCCCATCCTGGATCACCCTCTTGATTCGAGTCGGAAAGCGAACAGAGATACGCCGCACCTGATCCGCATCCGCGTCCGCCGGCAAGATGGCGACGACCGCCACGCTGATATCATCGCCTGGCCTGCCCTGATCGCAGTCCAGCGCGCCGGACAAGAGAGCATCGGCCAGCCTCTGAGCCGGTTCGTCCCCCTGCGCAGGCGCGGCCAGGTGCTCACGGACCACTTGGAGCACATCCAGTTGTCGCCCCTGGCCCAGCCCCGCGTGCAGCACACCATCCGTAAAGGCCACCACGTAGGTGTGAGGCGCGATGGGCGATTCGGTGATGACCGGCTTGGTCCAGGTGCGGATGCCCACAGGTTCAGACGGGTCATCGAGCAGGGAGATCCGGCCCTCCCGAACCAAGATCGTCGGGCAGTGGCTGTTGCGCGAGATGACGACGGTCTCCGTCTCCAGGTCGATGGACACGATGTTCAGGGTGGCCGAGACTTTGCCCCCACGCATCGTCCGCAAATAGTCGTGCGCCGCCCGGGCCACCGCCCCGTCGCGAACCCCATCGGCGAGCAGGGCGATCGCCTTTCGGACCACGACATTGCTGATCGACTTGGCGGCTTTGCCGCTGCGCTGTCCATCGACCATCACCAACGACAGCCCTCCCTGAGGTCGTTCGACGACCTCGACCGAGTCCCCGCTCTCGCTGGTAGCCCACTTTCTTATCTTGGCGACGCCGATCTGAACGTCCACTTCTGGCATACGACTCTCCCATTGGGGTGCGACCAGCGCACGGGCACCCCCGTTCGCTACCCGACCAGTTGGCGAACCCAGTCCATCCCCTCAGCCTGCCAGTCCCGATCCGGATTGTAGAGGTGGTTCGGCTCAAAGACGATCGCACAGTCCGGGTTGTAGGCCAGCACCTGTTCCAATGCGCGCGGGATGTCGATCCACCCGTCCTCGGCAGTCAGCGAAGGGTGAACAGGCACGTGATGGTAGCGGCGCACATCGTCACGTCCACGGGTGGTCCACAGGTGCATCGAACGGGTATGGGGAGCCAGGATCCGCAGCGCCTCCCACTCGTCGATGCCCAGCATCTGCGCCCCAATGCGCAGGTGACCCACGTCCAGGCAGACGTACAGATCAGGATAGCGGGTGATCGTGCGGAGCAGGTCCTCTGGCCTGGCAAACCGCGGGTTGTAGGCAGCGTATTCAATGTGCAGGGGCACGCCGCACGCCCCGGCTCGGGCGCAGAGTTCTGCCGCCGTGTCCTCGACCAGCCTGGTCACCTCCTCCTCTGACAGGCCGTCTGAGTGAACCCCGCCAAAGTGAACGACGACGTGCTTGGCCCCCCATCGCCCCGCCACACCGATGGTCTGATGAAGCATATCCAGCGAAGCCTGCCGTTTGACCAGGTCAGGATCGAGCAAGAACGAGGTCACTGCCCTCCCGGGATACTGTGGAGGCGTAGGCAGCGGAGCGTGGACACTAAAGGCAGGGCAGGCCCGCAGACGTTCGCGCAGATCCGGTAGATCGTCGGGCGCAAAGTCAAACGTCTCGCAGCCGTGCAGGGCCGGATTGAGTGCGCGCTCATAGTCACGCCCTGGCTGGTGCGCATCCCCTCCAGGGGCCTTGCGATCTCTGTCGATGGTCATCTATGCGTCCTCACACCTGGGAAAACACGATGCGCTGCGAGCCCTCAAAGGGCTCCACCCGTTCGTACCGGCGGCCTACCCATTCGCTGTCGCCGAAATCGTTCCAGACAGTGAGATATAGAGGCACGTCAGGGCATCCCTCCAGCTCGCACGCCAGCGAGGTCCCGCTCCAGTGAACGTTCTGCAGGCGGGTGCCATGCCGCGCCCGGGCATAGACCGCTACATCGGAATACAGCGCTGGCCATCGCTCATACCGTGCCGTGCGCCGGTCCACTTCCTTCCAGAGCGACGCCCATTCCTCCAATCTGACGTAGGCTACCGTCTGCTCGTGAGTGGATGGGCAGGCAAAAAAGAGCGCGTTGAGGCCCAGGCGGATCTGTCGGACCGCAGCACTGGCTATCGCATCCCAGTCATCGACGGGAGAGTGATTCTGCCAGCGCGTGCGCCCCCACATCGGATCCACCTGCATCAGGTAGGCATGCTCGCGCAGGCGGCACGTATCCGGCCCGGTAAAGACAACGGCGTCGTGGTACGGACGGCCGCTCGTGACCACAAAGAAACGGACGGAGCCCGGCAGCGGGGCGATCGTGAAGCCTGGATGCCCGTAGGGAGCGCCATCCCACAGCCTGTGTTCCATCTCCCAGGTTTCGCCGGGGTACTGCCCGCTGAGTGTGAATTGCACGCCGCGGGCCTCCAGGAAGGGCATGGCATTGCGCCCCACCTGGCAGCGGTGCGGATTCACAGTGCGCGCCCACGGTATGCCATAGCGGGCAAACTGCTTGTCTACGGCAGCCAGCCGCTGCTCCAGCTCGCGAGCGGGGATCTCGGTGCCGTCGGCGCGGCCGTAGAGCAGGTAAGACCGGTTCCAGGTCGCGGCATGGGGCGAGAACTCGGCAGTGCCCGATTCAGCATAGCGGCGCATCCAGTCTACGGTGCGGTCGGCAAAGTTGCTCTGCCCCCTGACCTCGCTGAGCGCGTCGATGTCGTCCGGAAAGATGCCGATGTTGGGCAGGAATCCGTGCTCGCTCAGCGACTCTACCCAGGCAAAGTCGTGCGCGCCAATCGCATCTCCCACGCAAGCGGTGGAAAAGGGGGGCAAGGCAAGCATCGCGAACGGCTTTCGGGCCGCCCACACGATGCCCCGCCACAGCAGGTCATCCAGGCCCTCACAGTGTCCAAAGACGTCGCGCCGCCAGATGCCGGGCGGCAGCGCCCACTGCACCACGCGCCCGCGCCCGTAGGGCGAGACCCACAGTGCAGGATGGCCGTCGCTTTCCAGCAGCACGCGAACTCGGGGCATCACCGGTCGGGTACAGGCCATCTCCAGGGGACGCATGAACCGGTAGGCCTCGCCCGGCACTTGCCACAGACTCACCCAGTGTGCCGCATCCACAACGCGCAACCCCATCACAGGCTGCACATCCTGGGCGCGCACGGCCAGCATATGCTGCAGTGGAGGAGCCATATACCCCACGTTGGGGTCACAGCCGATATATCCCAGCCCATCGGCCACCGCCTCGGCGATGGCCTGCGCCGTGTCATCGGTCAGGACGGTGCACAAGTTCTGCTGAGCCACAAGCACCGCCGCACACGCTCGCAGGGTCTCTGTAGACGGCTGTCCATCCGCCAGGTCGTGACGCCGGTGGGGCATTCCCCAGTGGTCCAGCGCGGCGATAAAAGCGGGCTCCACCTCGACATAGGACTCTTGCTGGCGACTGTCGACCAAGACGAGCAAAGCACGATTCTGATCGTCCATTTCGCCTCCCCAATCCCGCTCGACATCACTGAAGAAGCGACGATGCTTTTCGATAGCGAACGTCAAGGCTATTATACTTGATTTCGATCTACGCGGCAAAGCTCACAGAGTCCTGATTGTGCAGCCGCTGCGCTCATGGTATAATGACCGCGCTGGAAAACGCCTTCCCATACCCGGAGGAACACCATGTCGGACAAAACAGTAGGAGATCTGATGCACAAGGGGGTCATTGCCTGCAAGCCAGAGACCCCCATGAACGAGGTCGTCCGGATCGTCAGCGATACGGACGTGCACGCTATCGTCGTCATGGGCGACGACGACCGTGCGGCAGGCATTGTCTCACACACCGATATCATCCGCTTCTTCGGAGAGGATCTGTCCCAGTACACGGCCGGCGAGGTCATGAGCAAAACCGTCTTCGACGTCGAGGCAGGCCAACCAGCCAAGGCCGCCGCCGATCTGATGCTCGAAAAAGATGTCCGCCGGCTGATCGTCGTCGAGGTCGAAGGGGACAGCCGCAAGCCAGTGGGCATCATCTCTACCACCGATCTGGTCAAGGAGATGCGTGGCACCCGCTGGATCTGGTATATGGGCTAGCACCCCTTGCATCGCCGGGCTGAGGCCCGACCTGCAGCGTGATGAAAAGGTCATCGCATCGGAGACCGCGAATTCAGTGGCTGCCCCTCGTCGCCATCCTGGCGATCGCCTTCGCCCTGCGCGTCAGCTACATCGACCGGCAGAGTATCTGGTACGATGAGGGGTTGAGCATCTACTATGCCCGCGGAACCGTCGGCGAGATCCTGCGCAACGTCTCGCAGAGCGACCATCCCCCGCTCCACCCGCTGCTGCTCCATCTGTGGATCGAGCTCGCTGGCGCCAGCGAGCTGTCGGTACGCATGTTCTCCGCCTGGTGGGGGGTGCTCTCCGTCGCCCTGATCTACCGCCTGAGCCAGCGCCTCTCCCCGTCCATCGGGACGCTGGCAGCACTGCTGCTTGCCCTGTCTCCCTTTGCGGTCTGGTTCTCGCAGGAGACGCGAGGGTACACCCTGGCCCTGGCCCTGGTGACCGGTGCGATGAGCGCGGCGCTCGATCTCTTCCCTACCGGTCGCCCTGCCCGCCTGACCCCTCGCTGGCTAGGGACCATCCCCTACGTGCTGTTGGCCACGGCTGCGCTGTACACCCACTTTTACAGCGCGTTCGTCTTGCTGGGGCTCAACCTGGGCTACCTGATCCTGGAAGCCAGGGAGATAGCCTGCAACCGGCCGTCCTGGACACGAATCCTGAGCTGGACCGGCGCTCAAGCCATCGTCTTGCTGCTCTTTGCGCCCTGGGTGCCGTTTGTCGTCATCCAGCTCGATGTCAACGCGACATACTGGCACGGCGCGGTCGGCTGGAGACAGATCGTCAGGACGACACTCGCCGCCTTCAGTGTGGGCAAGACGCTGGATGGTCCTTGGGCCACAGCCGCCACCTGGGCCATGTCCGGCCTGGCCATGCTCGGTACGCTGTCCATCTGGCGATCCAGGCGAGACCGGTGGGCCGTGCTCGTTCTGTGGACCTGGATGCTTGTGCCCACGCTCGTCCTGATCCTCCTGAACCGTAGCCGGCCCAAGTTCTCCCCTCGCTACCTGATGAACGCCCTGCCCACGTTCCTCCTCTTGGCGGCGGCGGGCGCACTGTGGCTCTGCCGTCTCGTCCGCCGGTACGCCTTTGCCATCGGTGGGTGGTTGGCTGCGGCGTTCCTGCTGCTGTCGATGGCCACGCTGGGCGGAGCGACCTCTCGCTCCCTGGCCAATCTCTACCTCAACGAGCACCTGTATCGCCCCGATTTCCGTTCTGTGGCCCGCTACATCGAGAGCCACGCCACCCCGGACGACCTGATCGTGCTCGTCGGCGGGCATAGCTACCCGGCGTTCACATACTACCATCGCGGCCCGCAGGCTGTCCTTCCCCTGCCGGACCGGCTGCTGCCGACGACAGAGCAGCCCATCGACCTGCGCGCGTTGCAGGCGCTCAATCAGGCCATCGCCGGACGGCAAAAGCTCTGGCTGGTTCTGTGGCAGGAGTCTCTCGCTGATCCCACCGGGCTGATCACGGACGCCCTGGAGCAGACCTATCACCGCCTCGGAGTCGGACGGACGTTCCACGGCATCGCCCTGTTCTGCTTTGACGTCCGCACCGGCCCACAGTTCTCCCCTGCAGACATGCCCAGCACGCCGCTGCAGGCCGACCTGGGCGAGCAGGTACGCCTGCTGGGCTACGACCTGCCCGTTCGGGAGACGCATGCCGGAGGGACCCTCTACCTCTACCTCTACTGGGAAGCGCTCACCCAGGTCCCCCGCGACTACAAGGTGTTCACACAGATCCTGGATCAGGAGGGAACCCTTGTCGCCCAGCACGACAAGGTCGCTGGCGCGGCAGCGTATCCCACCTCCCACTGGCCTCCGGGAACGGTCGTTCGCGACCGGTTCCTGCTGACCGTTGGTTCAGATGCCGCCCCGGGCACATACCGGCTGATCGCTGGGCTGTACGACCCCGGGCCCGGCCTCCGACGCCTGCCCGTCCAGGGTGAAGGAGCCCACGGAGATCACATTGTGCTTGCAGAGGTCGAGGTAATTCGCTGACGAGCACTGCAGCAGCCCTCCCACGGGCGGTGGACAGGCTTGACCTGGGGCAGCGCGCTGGAGGATGTTTGTCGAACGAGCAGGAGATGCCCCGCGCGCTGGGTAGTTGGAGCTGCACCTGATCTGTGCTAGAATAACCCCGGCAGCACAGGCACAACACAAGAACGCATCCAGGGACCGGTATGCTACGCGACTACCTTTGGCAAAGAGATTACTTGCTGCGCATCAGCAGGGCGATGACCTCTCAGCTCGACCTGCGCGCCGTGCTGCGCACCATCCTGGAGAGCGCGACCGAACTGGTGGGGGGACAGGTGGGGCTGATCGCCCTGGCACAGTCCGATGGAAGCTACCAGATCTTTGCCAGCTATGGCCTGTCGCCCAAGATGATCCCCCTTGTCCAACCCCTGTTCTCAAACCTTCCGGATGCTGCCGGAAGCCTGGATCCACTCCTTTGGACGATCCCCGACCTGGAGCGCCGGCTGAGCCTCGTCGGGCGGGCGATCGGGATGCCTTTCCGGCAGGTCGTCGCCCTCCCGATGAACATACACGACGTGGTGGTCGGTGTCATCTATGTCCTGCGACAGGAAGACTCGGCGTTCACCACCGCCGACCGGCGCGTGCTTTCGTCGTTCGCCGCCTACGCCGCGATCGCCGTGCACAACGCGCGCTTGTACCAGGAAGTGACGAGTGAGAAACGACGCCTGGACGCGATCATTGAGAACTCGGGCGATGGGGTGATGATCCTGGATGCTGCTGAGCGCATCACCGTCTTTAACCTCGCTTTGACCAGGATGACTGGGATCCCGGCTGAAGAGGCGATCGGCAGGCACTGCTCCGAGGTGCTTCACCTGCGCGACCTTTCCGATCGCGAGATCCCCGAACTCACCTGTCCGCTCGCGCGCTGTCAGTCAGGGGAGCGGTTCTACGCCGAGGGCGACTATGTCCGCTACGACGACATCCGCATCACGCTGGGCATTACGTATTCTCCCCTGCTCGATCTCGAAGGTCAGTTGCTGAACATCATCGCCAACGTGCGCGACATCACCCACTTTCGCGAGGCCGAGGAGATAAAGTCCACCTTTATCTCTGTGATCTCGCACGAACTCAAGACACCCGTGGCGTTGATCAAGGGCTATGCGAGCACGATACGGCGCGAGGATGCTCACTGGGACGAGAAGACAGTGCGTGAGAGCATGGCCGTCATTGAGGAAGAGGGTGACCGCCTGACGCGGCTGATCGACAACCTGCTCGACGCGTCTCGCCTGCAAGCCGGCCAGTTAAAGCTCGACATGGCCGACGTGCGGATGGACAGGATGGCGTCCCGGATCGCGGATGAGTTCCGCACGCAGACCGACCGGCACACTTTCGAGCTGGACTTTGAGGACCCGTTTCCGCACGTCAGCGGAGATCAGGAACGGCTGCGCCAGGTATTGAGCAACCTGATCTCAAACGCGATAAAGTACTCGCCGCAGGGTGGGCAGATCGTGATCTCGGGGCGCTATGACGACGAGCGCCTGTACATCGCCGTCACCGATCAGGGCATTGGCATCCCCGCTGGCGAGCGATCGCGGATTTTCGATCGCTTCTACCGGGTCGAAAGCGCCCTGAGCCGGCGAACGCAAGGCGCGGGCCTGGGACTCTTCCTGGCAAAGTCGGTCGTCGAGGCCCACGGCGGGCAGATCTGGGTTTCGAGCAAGCCTGGGCAAGGCAGCACATTTGTGTTCACACTGCCACGTGCGCCATAGACAGGCGGCTCACCGCAGCCGGAACCCAGAAGGTCGCGTGAGGCCCCCGACGCCTGGATGTGCTATCGGTATCCCAGCCGCCGGAGTTCGTTCTCGTCCCTGCGCCACTTGGGACGGACCTTGACCCACAGTTCCAGGTAGACCTGGGTGCCTACCAGGTCCTCGATCTGTTGGCGTGCGCCCTGGCTGATCGCCTTGACCATGCGCCCGCCCTGGCCCAACAGGATGCCCTTCTGTGAGGACCGCTCAACGATGACCGTCGCGTGGATGTATGTCAGTGTGGCAGAACGGGCCTTGAACTCGTCCACCGTCACGTCCACCGAGTAAGGCACTTCTTGATGCGTGTGCAGCAAGACCTGCTCGCGGATCAGCTCTGCGGCAATGGCCCGCTCGGTCTGATCGGTCACCTGGTCCTCCGGGTAGAAGGGCGGGTTGACCGGCAGGTAAGAGATCATCACATCCAGCAGGCGGTCTCGGTTCTCGCCCTCTGTGGCCGAGAGGTACGCCCACTCTGTAGGCTTGACCAGCTCGAGGTACGCCTCGGCTCGCGCGGGTCGCTCGTCCTGAGGCACGAGGTCGCTCTTGTTCAGGCCCAGGATCAGCGGGATGCCCTGCCCGTTCCTGGCGATCAGCCGGGCAATCTGGCGGTCCTCTCCTCCCGGCATGCGAGAAGCGTCCACCAGCCAGAGCAGCACGTCCGCATCGGGGATGGCCTGGATGGCGGTCGAGACCATCGCCTCGCCCAGCTTGTGATGGGGGAGGTGAATGCCCGGGGTGTCCACAAACACGATCTGCGCCCGGTCCACCAGGGTCAGGATGCCCAGAATGCGGCGCCGCGTGGTCTGCGGTTTGGGGGAGACAATGGCGACCTTTTGCCCCACGTAGGTGTTCATCAGCGTGGACTTGCCCACGTTGGGTTTGCCTATCACGCTGACAAACCCGGACCGGTATGGTACGGTATCCGCTTTGCTCTCCAGGTCGTTTTCTTGGTTCATAGGTTGGTTTCCTAGCCTTGGCGGGTTCTCGAGCTCTCCGGAGCCCACACAAGAATGTCAGAGGCACAAGATGAAGGCAACGAATCTACCCCCCATCCTCTCCATCGCCGGACGGGCCAAAGTGGGCAAGACCACCTTTCTCGTCAAGCTCATCGCCGAGCTGACGAGCCGTGGACACCGCGTCGGCGTCATCAAGCACAGCATCCACGCCTTTGACCTCGCCCAGCCGGGGAAGGACACGTGGAAGCACACACAGGCCGGCGCTGTAGCCGTGGCCTTTGCCTCGGCAAGAGAGCTTGCCCTCACCCGCCAGCTCGACCGTGAAGCGGACATCGATCAGGTCGCCGCCCTGTTGGGCGACGTCGATCTGATCCTCACCGAGGGGTACAAGCGCGCCCACAAACCAAAGATCGAGGTCTCGCGCCAGGAACTCGGAACCGACCTGGTCTGTCGTCGCGACGAGATCGTGGCCGTGGTCAGCGATCACCCCATCGATCTGGATGTGCCCCGGTTCGACCTCGACGACGCGGGTGGCGTGGCCACGCTGATCGAGGCGCGTTTTCTGTCCTGAACGCCTCGCTGCCAGCAAAAAAGGGCATCCCTCGTGTCCGGTTTCACATCGAGGGATGCCCTTGTCTGCATTCAGCCGGCGGGGCCCAGTCCCCGACCGGCTACTCCTGAGCTTTGAGCGTTCGGGCGATGATCGAGGCCTGCTGCCGGCGGATCTCTGCCTTGCCGCGGCGACGGCCCTTGCGACGGATAGGCACCTGCAAAGACATCCCCTCGCGCTCCATCGCATCGCGCCAGGCCAACTCCATTGCCGTCAGCGGCTCCGCTTCCTCCTCGCCCGCGGGCATTTGCTCGTCCTCGCCCGGGATACCGAGGAGACTGAGCTCGATGCGCTGCCGCCTGCGGTCCACCTTGACGACCCGCACCTCGATCTCGGCACCCACCGCCGCCACTTCCGAGGGCCGCTCGATATGTCCATCCGACATTTCGCTGATGTGGATCAGGCCGTCCCGTCCCACGCCGATGTCCACAAAGGCCCCATAGGGAGCCAGCTTGGTGACTGTGCCGGTGACGATCTGGTCGGATTTGAGTTCGTCAATGGTGCGCTCGGGCGGCTCGATCATCGTCAAGCTGATGCGTCCCTGGTCCAGCTCAACGCTCTGCACCCAGACCGTGACCTCGGACCCCTCTTCCAGGAGGTCGGTCAACCGTCCGGTCTGCGACTGGCCGACCTGCGAGACGTGAACCAGCCCGTCCCTCTCGGCGCCAATGTCCACAAAGACACCAAAGAGCTCCACCCGGGTCACCGTCCCCTGGAACTTCATCTTGGCTTCGAGGTCAGTGAGCGCAAGCCGCTGTGTTGTCGATACGTCTGACATGATGTAATCTCTCATATGTGGTCTCACGGCGAAAACGTCCAGCCCCGATCAGAGGCCGTGGCCACTGCTGCCCGACCGCTGTCTCTGCGACCTGGACGCTCTCTTTGGCGGTTAACAAGTCAGCATATTATACTAGAAACACCCCATTCACGCAAGTGCAGATCCGGGCCGACGCTGCTGCTTGCCCGTCACCCGCGTCGGCGGGGGATCCGGGCCAGGACCGCTATGCCCATCGCCTCGAGCTCTTCCTGGTCGCGGATGGAACCGTCCAGGTAGTCGAGCAGGAACGCACCGGCGACACCAGCCAGCAGAGCCAGGCCGATGCGGATCGGCAGGTCGAGCTTGTCCTTCAGGCTGCGCCCGACCGGTGCGATCACCGGGGGATCGATCAGGCGCAGCACAGGCCGTGCCTGGCCGAGCGGGCCCACCAACTCAGCGGCGTCCTCGTTGAGCACGGCGACAGCCGCGTTGGCGATGGAAGCCAGTTGGTCCCTGTTGCCCCACGTCGCAGAGACGATCAGCATGCGATGCTCGGTTGCGGCGCCAAAGGCCCCGGCAAGAGAGAGCCCCTCTTCCTCCAGGCGTTCCGAGATCCGCCGCGCATAATCCGCGCCGCGCACCGCGGAGGCCAGGTCGTCCATCAGATACTCGGAGGCCATCCACACGTCCAGAGGATCGTACACGTACTCGGCATCCGGAGGGGGCACCGGCTCCATGCCCACGTTGAAACGAAAGGTGGTAGTATACCTCTCGGCAGGTGACCAGTTATGGGTCGCCAGCGAAACGACGCCCACGATCAGCAGCAGGGCGACGATCAACCACCACCGTCGAACTACGATCTGCCAATACCGGATCAACTCCACTGCTCACGCTCCTCATAGGCCCGGGTCACATACTCGCCGATCCGTTTTCGAAAGACCGCCGTGTCAAACTGCTCGGCGTGACGGCGGATGGCAAGAGGGTCGTATTCGTCTGGATCGAAACGCACCAGCGCGTCGCTCAGCGATTCGACGCTCTGCTGCTTGAACAGCGTGCCGCTCAGCCCTTCCACCACCGTGTCCAGCGCGCCGCCATACGCATAGGCGATCACCGGCCTGCCAGCAGCCATCGCTTCCACCGGTGCAATGGAAAAGTCCTCAGCGCCCGGCAGCAGAAACGCCCTGCACCCCGCCACCAGGGGAGGCAGCTCGTCGTCTGGCACTCGCCCCAGGAACTCTACGCTCGGCCCGGCGATCGCTTTCAGACGCTCGATGTCCCGCCCCGATCCGACCACTTTGAGGGGCAGGTCCAGCCCCGTGCACGCCTGAACCGCCAGATCGACGCGCTTGTAGGGAACCAGCCGCCCGACGACGAGGTAGTAGTCATCGTGGACAGCGGCGGGCACGAACCGCTCCGTGTCCACAGGTGGGTAGATGACCTCTGAATCGCGCCGGTAGTACTTGCGGATGCGGCGCCGGACCTCGGTCGAGATAGCGATAAACCGGTCCACGCGGTCGGCAGCCAGCCGGTCCCACGCCCGCAGATAGGACAGGATGGGCGACAGGGCCAGGCGGGTCAGCGTGCCGATGTTCTCCCGTTGGGCATAGTCGTGATAGCGCCACACGTACCGGGTGGGAGTCAGGCAGTAGCAAATGTGCACGGTCTCCGGCGCGGTGATGACGCCGTGGCAGAACCCGCTCTTGTTGGAGAGGACAACCTGGTACCCGTCGAGGTCGAGGCTCTCGAATGCCAGCGGATAGAGCGGCAGGAAGGGCTGGTGGTAGCGCTTGACCGCGGGCAGCCTGTCCATCCACGACGTGTGAATATCCCAATGGCGGTATGACTCGGGCATCGCCTCCGGCCAGTAGATGCTGGTATAGACTGGCGCGTCCGGGTACAGGTCGACCAGGTTCTCGAGGACCCCTTCCGCACCGCCCATCTGGTTCAGCCAATCGTGTACAAGTGCAATCCGCATCGCGTCCCCTGCCGCCTCCACCGGAGGACGCCGGTCACTCCACGGTGAACGGCACCGTCTTCTGCAACCGGCGGTCCACATAGATACGAAGCTCGTATCGCCCCTGGCGGCAGTTAAAGAAACGCCAGCCGTATCCGCGCGGGTCATCGTAAGGCCAAAGCTCCACCCGGCTCCACAGTTCGACCATCTCCCCCTCGACCTGTCCATACCAGATGTGAGACCAGGGCACGTTGCGCGCCATGCCATCAAAGGTGAAAAAGGCATACACCTGCTCCGTGCCCTTGGGAAAGCTCGTCCCTGGATTCACAGGCTGGTCGTCCTTCTCTCCGGCAGCCAGGACAAGCTCCACCAGGCCCGCGTTCGGGCCGGGGGTCGCGGCCTGCGCCGGAAAGGGGGTGCGCAGCACGAAGGGCAGTTCCGTGTCCGGTGGGATCGGCGTTTCGGTCGGCGTCGGCGTGACCGTCGGCGTCTCGGTCGGCGTCGGAGTCGGCGTCGGCGTGCGCGGGGTCGGAGAGGGGATCAGGGTCGGCGTGCTGGTGGGGATAGGCGTCGGCAGCAGATCGGGCCTCCGAATGGACACCCCCCACAGCGCGCCACTCACCCCAACAAGCACCACCAAAGCAGCCGTCACAAAACCCAACTGCTTGGCCCGGCGGATAGACTGCTCGCGCACATAGCTGAATAGATGCGTGCGGGCCCGGCGCCGCATCCTATAGATACCATAGATGCATCCCACCACGCCCAGGCCAAACACCAGGGTCAGAATGGGCGCCAAGCGGGCGCCCATCGCTTGCCAATCCATTTATCGTCCTCGAGTACGCGCGATCTCTACCCCCCCAATGTGCGCTGTCGAGCCTGACTCATTCCAGAGACTCTGCGATCCGCACCAGTTCTTCCTGAGCAAGAGAACCGGCAAGGGAGAACTGAAGCTCGCCATCCCGCCAGGTCAACAGCACGCCCCCACGCTCCTGGTCGCTGATCGCCGCCGCCTGCCGCCCGCGCAAGGCGATCGGCGTAGCCTTCGCTTGGGGCACCGGACCGATGTACGGGCCCTGGACCAGGGTGAAGGATCGCTCTCCCCCATACACCAGCGCGACATTCTTGTCCAGTTGGTAGGCGACCACGAACTCGCTGCCAGGCGGCAGGTAGCCGGGCGTGCGCAAGGGAAAGCCGATGGCCCTCTGCGCTTCTTCGAGCGTGAGCGGCGGGTTGTCCTCCATGGTGACCTCGGTGATCGTCGCGCCGTCGGGGATCTCGAGCTCGAATTGAGCGTCTGGCAGCTCGTCAAAACACTCGATCTCGCGCACGCGAATGGTGCCCGTTCCCAGCAGTTCGTCTCGATAGTTGACCTGCCTGACCCACCATTGGCGCACGTCGATCCAATACTGCGCATACCCGTCCTGGACGAGCGAGACCTCCAGCTTGTACACCACCAGGCCGCTCTCGCGCTCCCTGGCGATCACGCGCGTCTGCTGCACGTCTGCCGTCTGGATCCACTCCCGCCAGGCCTGGATGAGGCTCCGCACGACCAGCGGCATCTTGACCAGATCAGCAGGCCCAACCGTGACCTCATGGGTTTGCCCAGACTGCGACACGCTCTGATCGCCATCTGTGGCGAACGCCAGTCCGCGCAATTGGGGATTCACGGCCGACAGGACCTGCACTCGAAAGCGATCTGGTGGGCTCTCCCACAGGTCGACAGAGAGCGAGTCCTTGAGCAAATCCGTGTCCATCTCGATGTCCAGGACGACGTGACACGCACCAACGTCGCCCAAGGCTTCCTGAGCGCGCTGCAACACCTGGGCACCCGTCAGACGGTGGCCCAAACACCCGTTCAACAGGAGAACCGAGAGTATCAGACCAGTCCAGGCCCGCGCTTTGGCCACCCACCTCTCCTCTTGCCCCCCCAAATGCGGACGCATTATACCACACAAGAGGCGAACGGCCCAAATGGCGCCAGGAAAGCGTCACGGGTTGGGGACATCACGATGCGCATTGATCGTCTTGATCCGTTTCTCGATCTTGGAGCGCGGCACCAACACTCTCCGCCCGCAGGTCAGGCAGAGCAGGCCAATGTCCGCTCCGATGCGGGTGATCCGCCACTCGAAACCACCGCAGGGATGTGGCTTTCTCAGGCGCACGACATCGCCAATCGCCAGTTTCATCGGCACAGGTCAGCCCTCCACACCGGAATCGGTCGCTACAACTGATCGGTGACCATGCGGATCGTGCCGCGCTCTCGGTCAAATTCGAAAGGAACGCTGTACCACGAGCCGCTGCCCTCATCGTACGCGAAATAGGCCCAGTACTCCAGATCCAGGACGTCCACGGGTAAGCCCGCCCAGTTCAGGGTCACGGTCAGAGAAGGATCCCAGTGAGGCACGTTGTTGCCCCCAGGCCGCACGGGAGCGGGATCGGCGTGCAGCTCAAAGTCCGGCAGCGGACCGTAGTTGTTTCGCTCGCCAAGGGGCACCGTGCGCAGCCTCACTCGCACGTCCTCCCGCGGCCCCCCGGGTGGGCACTCGATCACGACGCGACCATCTGGCGAGACCAGCGTCTGCGTCGTCGTGCTGTTGGCCGTCCAGGTGATCTCGGGACCCCACTCGACCCCCTCCTCCTCCGCGAGAGAGAGCAGCAGGCGGGAGGTCGCCGGCGCATCGCCCGGCACCGGAGGAGGTCCGGCATGCGGGTTGGCATAGTACAGGTAGTAGGCCCCGCTGCGCGCGATCTCGACCGCCTGCAGGTGAAACACGACTCTCCAGCCCCGCTTCCCCGGGCGCGGCTCGGCCCGCCGGGGGATCTCCCACCAGCGAGCCCCATCCCAGACCACGATCCGCAGGTCGGCTCCATCCTCGCGCATCTTGCCGTCACGCTGCGCGCCCTCGCCATCAAAGATCACCTCCGCCCACGTTCCGGCTGGCGATTCGGACGCCACTACATCCAGGAGCAGGGGCCGGCGGTACGCGTGCCGTGCGTCCCACCACAGCAGGTCACTGGGCGCGTGGGGAGCGGCAAGAGGCTGGGCGTCTTCCGGACTGTAGAGGCCACCTGGCGTGGGGACTGCATCTGGCGCCAGTCTCCCAGGTATCGTCGTCGACGCCACGGGCACGCCGGCTGTCGCCGCCGCATCGCCGGTCGCCCGCGCATCGACGGTTGCCAGCGCGTCGACCGGGGCTTGGAAAAATCCGGCCCTCAACACCCAGAGCAGCGCCCCGCAGAGCGCCAGGAGCATCCCCGCCATCAGGATCAACACCGTGCGCTGCCCCGTACTCAAGCCGCTCCTGCGCTGGCCCGGCGACTGTGCTCCGGCGCTATCATTCCCGATCGGGAAAACCTCGTTGGTCATCGTCTAGCCTCGATGTAGGGACGATACTTGATCTTTATCGCTGCCGATACTATATTATATCACGTTTGCCGGTGTTCGCATAAGCCGGGTGTGACACCTTCAGGCGGCTGTCAGGTCGCGGGAGCAAGACTTCCGATTTCTTGCCACCCAAGCCCATCGGCACGACGCAGGAAGGGACTCCATCCACGGCATCTGTCCCTCGGGCAGTAGAAATCGGAAGTCTGTGTCAGTTTTAGAGGAGGCGCGTGCATGCCCTATGAATACCTGGATCACCCAGCGGATCTCGGGATCCGCGGGATCGGCTCCACGCCGCAAGAGGCGTTGAGCGAGGGAGCGCAGGCCATGCTGGCCGCGATGGCGGACGTCAAAGGGGTGCAGCAACGACAGCAGCTTACCCAGAGATGCACCGCGCCCGACATCGCGTCGCTTTTCGTGGCCTGGCTCAATGAACTGCTCTACCAGCGCGATGTCAACGACCTTCTCTTCGCCGCGGCAAGGGTGACTCGCCTCGAGCAGAGCGACGAGGGGTGGGTGCTGGAAGGGATCGCATGCGGGGAACGGCTGGACAGGAACCGCCACGAGATCCACACCGAGATCAAGGCTGCCACCTACTGTGGGCTGGAATACCGCTCAGAGCCCGGGCGCTACACAATCCAGTGCGTCGTGGACCTCTGATCGCCCCTCTGTCGCACGCACAGCAACTTGCTCGGGGATTTCCTCACAGGCCATCGACCATGCGCGCCATCGCGATCAACGGGTTATGCCCCAGGTAGTCCGGACAGGGGGTATTGTACCGGGTATGGGGCTTGCGCTCTAGCTCCCGCGGGTCGCCGCCGAGAGGGTGGTAGAACTCCCAGATCGTCCCCGTACGCTCAAACTGGCGGGCAGAGGCATCCAACGCTCTCTCCAGGAGTTGGCGCGCAGCATCCGAGCGACCATACCGCACGCAGCCGCGCGCCGCCCAGTAGGTCATGCTGTTCCAGGCAGGGCCGCGCCACATGCGCAGCTCAAAGAGCGGGTCCTCGAGCCCGACCGTGCAGATCGGGTGCTCGCTAAAGAAATGCCGGGGGTTGAGCAAGTGCTCATCGATGACCCGGTTCGCCTGCTCCGCCGTGGCCGCGCCGGCCACCACGGGCCACATCCCCTCGAACGCCAGGTGGCGCAGCGACGGATCCCGCATGGCCCAGATGTCATAGTAGAATCCGCTCTGCGGGTCGAACAACTCCTCCTGCAGGTAGGCGCGCAGTTCGTCCGCCTTTTCCCGGAACGTCTCCCCCTCCTCCCCAACGGCCTTCGACCACTCGGCGGCAGAGACGTACAGTGCATAGAGGTGCGCGGTCGCATCGATGCAGGCGAACGGGCCGGTCTGCACCGCATCAAAGCGGATCCCTTCGTCGATGCCGCTCTCCCAGGTATGGTTCAGGATGTCGGTATAGTAAAAGCCCGTCCCTTGCGCCTTGCGGTTGCGCTCGAACCACGCGATCTGGCGGACCAGGGGCTCATAGCAGCGCGCGATGAGATCATCCGAACCGGCCTGTGCCGCATAGTCTTCCACGGCGACCGGCCACACGGGCGGATGCCCGGC
>JADHXD010000123.1 GCA_016783145.1 Anaerolineae bacterium | reverse complement strand
TGGGCGTGGTTCTTGACACGATCGACGCAGGGAAGGGAGTAGAAGCATGAGCACGTTTTGGGCGATCATCCTCTTTACTGTGGGCCTTCTGCTGGGGCTGCTCATCGCCTGGCTCTGGCTGCGAAAGCGGATCACCCGGTGCGAGCAAGAGAGCCGGGAGCTTCGGGCGTCGCTCGAGGCGGCGGAAGCGAAGGCGGCAGGACTCGAGGCACGAGTGCATGGGAAGGAGGAGGCCATCCGCGGTCTCACCGCACAGCTCGAGGAACGCGATGAGGCCATCGGTCAGTTTGAGGAGGCCATAGGCACTCGGAACCTGCAGATAGCCGATCTCCAGGCCCAGTTGGCACCGCCAGAGCCGCAGGATCTCACGCGGATCGAGGGCATTGGCCTCCGGATATCTGGCCTGCTCCAGGAGGCGGGCATCCTCACCTACGCCCAACTGGCCGCTGCAGAGGTGAGCAAGCTAGAGCAGATCCTCGCCGATGCGCACCTGGCGCACCTGGCGAATCCCGGCACCTGGCCCGAGCAGGCCAGCCTGGCGGCGGCTGAGGACTGGGAAGCACTCGAGAGTCTGCAAGACAGGCTCAGGGGTGGCCGAGAAGCATAGTCGAAAGAGCAAAGGAGGAGGACGCAATGGACGAACTGGTAAAGCTGGTCTCCGAGAAGACGGGTCTCTCCGAACAGATGGCCAGGACAGCCGTGGAGACAGTGCTCGGGTTCCTCAAGGACAAGCTGCCCGGCCCCATCGCTGCTCAGATGGACAACGTGTTGAGCGGCGGTGGCCTGGGCGGGCTGGGAGATCTGGGCGATCTAGGCGGGCTGGCCAAGGGCCTGGGCGGCCTTCTGGGCAATCAGTAGCCGCCTGTGGCCGGCGCGCCCTGCGCAGGAAGAGGCGAAAGCACAAACAGGCACGCGCGGCGCGTGCCTGTTCTGCTTCAACGAGCGTGCCTGGCTGACAGGAGCCGTCAAATGGTGTATAATGTCCCTCGTTCTATACGCAGCGTTCTCGCAGTTCCCGATGTGCGGAGGTGAGCCAGTGAGCAGCCAAGTCCTTCCCTATCAGGACCCGTCGCTCTCGGTCGAGGTCCGGGTCAAAGACCTGGTGTCCCGCATGACCCTGCAGGAAAAGGTCTCGCAGATGGTCTATGACGCGCCTCCGGTCGAGCGGCTCGGCATTCCCAAGTACAACTGGTGGAACGAGTGTCTGCACGGTGTCGGGAGAGCGGGGATCGCCACTGTCTACCCCCAGGCCATCGCCCTGGCAGCGACGTGGAACACCCCGCTCATGCATCAGATCGCCACGGCGATCTCGGACGAGGCACGGGCCAAGCACCACGATGCCCTCCGGCGGGGCGTGCGTGAGATCTATACCGGGCTGACCTTCTGGTCGCCCAATATCAACATCTTTCGGGACCCTCGTTGGGGACGCGGGCAGGAGACCTACGGCGAGTGTCCCTTCCTCACGGCACGCATGGGGGTGGCCTTTGTCCGGGGGCTGCAGGGGGAGGACCCGCGCTACCTCAAGCTGGTCGCCACGCCCAAGCACTATGCCGTCCACAGCGGCCCGGAGCCCGATCGCCATCACTTTGATGCCCGGGTGAGCGCGCGAGACCTGCACCAGACCTACCTCCCCGCGTTCAAGGCGTGCGTCCAGGAGGCCGGGGCCGTGTCGGTGATGGGTGCTTACAATCGCACCAACGGCGAGGCATGCTGTGCCAGTCCCGCGCTGCTTGAGGAGATCCTCCGCCAGGAGTGGGGCTTTGAAGGCTATGTGGTCTCTGACTGCGGGGCCATCCGCGACATCTATGCGCACCACCACATCGTGGATACCGCCGAAGAAGCCGCCGCTCTGGCCGTGCAGAACGGCTGCGAGCTCAACTGCGGCGAGACCTACCCTGCCTTGCTTGCTGCCGTGGAGCAGGGACTGATCGATGAGACGACCCTCGATCGGGCGGTCGAACGCCTCTTCACCGCTCGCTTCCGGCTGGGCATGTTTGACCCGCCAGACCAGGTACCCTATGCCCAGATCCCATACGAGGTGAACGACTGCCCGGCGCACCGCGAGCTGGCCCTGCGCACCGCGCGCGAATCGATCGTCCTCCTAAAGAACGAGGCAGGGCTGCTGCCGCTGGACAAGGACCTGTCCTCGATCGCCGTTATCGGTCCCAATGCCGACAGCTCCCTCGTGCTGTTGGGAAACTATAACGGGACGCCTTCACAGGCCACCACGGTGCTGGAAGGCATCCGGGGCAAGGTTTCATCTCAGACGGTGGTCTACACGGCCCAGGGCTGTCCCATCGCCGACGGTGTGCCCCCGCTCACCGCGGTGCCGTCGGCTTGCCTGCGCCCGCTCCACGCCGACGCCGGGCAGACCGGCCTGACAGCGGCCTACTATGGGAACGCCCAGTTCGCCGGAGATCCCGAACGAACGCAGGTCGACCCGATCATCGACTTGAGCTGGAAGAGCGCCACGCCGGTGACGGGCGCGCGGGCCGACGCCTTTTCTGCAAGCTGGGAGGGGTTCCTCGTCCCGCCCAGGTCCGGCACGTACAAGCTGGGCGTCAACGGTTTCAACGACTACCGGCTCGAGCTGGATGGGGAGACCATCGTCCAGTACCGGGGCGTCCACCACCCGATCACGCGCACAGAGCAGGTTGACCTGGAGGCCAGCCGCCTGTACCGCGTACGCCTGGAGCTCTCCAGCCGAGACGCCGACCCTCAGGTACAGCTTCTCTGGTCGGTCCCCGGCGTTGACTATGCCACCCCTGCGCTTGAGGCGGCCCGCAAGGCCAGCGTCATCGTGATGGCGCTTGGTCTCTCCCCGGCGCTCGAAGGTGAGGAGATGCCGGTGCAGGTCGAGGGCTTTTCCGGGGGCGACCGGACCGACATCGCCCTTCCTCGTCCCCAGGAGGAACTGCTGGAGCAGATCTGTGCCCTGGGCAAACCCGTCGTCCTCGTGCTCCTGAACGGCAGCGCGGTCGCCATCAACTGGGCCGCAGAGCACGTCCCGGCGATCGTCGAAGCGTGGTACCCCGGGCAGGCGGGCGGTGAGGCGGTCGCCGACGTGCTCTTTGGCGACTACAACCCGGGTGGCCGGCTGCCGATCACCTTTTACAGGTCGGTCGATGACCTCCCCCCCTTCACCGACTATGATGTGGAGGGCCACACCTACCGCTACTTCCGTGGAGACCCGCTCTACCCGTTTGGCTTTGGGTTGAGCTATGCGCAGTTTCGCTACCGCGACCTGGAGATCAGTCCCCAGACAGCCAGCCCAGGTGACCCGGTGCAGGTCCGTGTGCAGGTCGAGAACACAGGAGACCTCGCCGGTGAGGAGGTCGTTCAGTTGTACATCCGTCATGTAGAGGCCCCCGTCCCCGCGCCCATCCGCCAGCTCGCGGGCTTTGAACGCGTAGCCCTGGAGCCGGGGCAGGCCAAGAGCGTGACCTTTGTCCTTCGGGCTGAAGAGCTGTCCCTCTACACCGATGACGGCAGGCCAGTCATGCCGGCAGGAGACCTGCGGATCTCGGTGGGCGGCACGCAGCCCGACGATGAGGGTCTGACAGGTGGGGTGACGGAGGTCTTGACGGGGATTCTCAGAGTGACGAGCTAGGCCAGGAGCCTCCGGTCCCACGCCTGGCCTCTGCCCGAGCTCCGCTCAGGGCATCGGATTTGCCTATCTGTGGCTAGAAAAAGGAGAACGTACCATGCGCTTTGCCCATCGTGTCGTCAATCTGGAACAGGAAGGGGCCTATGCCGTGCTGGCCCGCGCCCAGGCCCTGGAGGCCGAGGGCCGAGAGATCATCCACCTCGAGATTGGCCAGCCGGATTTCGATACCTATGCCAACATTTCCCTGGCGGGCATCCGGGCCATCGCTACCGGGCAGACCCGCTACAACCCACCATTGGGCATCCCTGCCCTGCGGCGGGCGCTGGCCGAAGACGCAGGCAGGAGACGCGGACTTTCGTTCACGCCCGATCAGGTGGTCGTCGCTCCAGGGGCCAAGCCGCTGCTCTTTCTCCCCTTGCTCGCCGTGCTGGAGCCCGGTGACGAGGTCATCTATCCCGACCCGGGCTTTCCAACTTACGAGGCGGCGATTGTGGTCGCCGGGGCAACCCCGGTGCCCGTGCCCCTGGACGCCGAACGGCGCTTTGACCTGGACATCCCGGCTTTTGACGAGCGAGTCAGCCCCAAGACGCGGCTGATCATCCTCAACACGCCGGGCAATCCCACCGGTGGCACGCTCTCGCTGGAGACACTGGAGCACGTTGCCAAGGTTGCGCTGCGCCATGACTGCTGGGTGATGTCGGACGAGATCTATTCCCGGCTGGTGTACGAGGGAGATGTGCCGAGCATCCTCACCCTGCCCGGCATGGCCGAGCGGACGATCCTGGTCGATGGCTTTTCCAAGACCTATGCGATGACCGGCTGGCGGCTGGGGTACGGGATCATGCCCGAACCGCTGGCGGAGAGGATGGCCCCGCTGCTGGTGCACTCGGTAGGCTGCACGGCCTCCTTTACCCAGTACGCCGGACTGGAGGCCATCCTCGGCCCTCAGGACCAGGCGGACGCGGTGCGCGACCTGTTCCACCGCCGACGCGACGTCATGGTCAACGGGCTCAACGCCATCCCAGGCATACACTGCCCGATGCCACAGGGAGCCTTCTACGCGTTCCCTAACGTCGAGAGTCTTGGCCGGCCTTGCGAAGAGCTGGCGGACTATCTCCTGGACAAGGCGGGCATCGCCCTGCTCCCCGGGACCTCTTTCGGCGCCAACGGGAAGGGGCACCTGCGCCTCTCCTATGCCAACTCGATCGAGAACATCCAGAAGGCCCTGGAGCGGATTTCCGCTGCCCTCGACAAGCTGAGGACGGACGTGTAGCCGATGGACGCCAAATCGTTTCGCCAGCTCTACCTGGATTTCTTTGCGGGCAAGGGCCACGCCATCATCGGCGGCTCCTCGCTGATCCCCGAGCACGATCCCAGCGTGCTGTTTACGACCGCGGGCATGCACCCGCTCGTGCCCTTTCTGCTTGGAGAGGCACATCCTGCCGGCAAGAGGCTGGCCAACGTGCAAAAGTGCCTGCGCACGGACGACATCACCGAGGTCGGGGATGAGGTCCATCTGACCTTCTTTGAGATGCTCGGCAACTGGTCGTTGGGCGATTACTGGAAGCCGGGTGCGATCCAGATGAGTTACGAGTTCCTGACCCAACGCCTCGGGTTCGAGTCCGACCGCATCCGCGTCACGTGCTTCCAGGGGGATGGGGACGCACCCCGGGACCTGGAGGCCGCCGAGATCTGGCGTACCCTCGGTATCCCAGACGCGCACATCACCTTTCTGCCCAAGGCCGACAACTGGTGGGGGCCAGCAGGCGCGACGGGTCCGTGCGGACCCGACACCGAGATGTTCTACGACACCGACCCCGACGGCCCGCCGGATGAGAACCCAGCCACCCATCCCGCGCGCTTCTGGGAAGTCTGGAACGACGTCTTTATGCAGTACGACAAGCGGGCCGACGGCAGCTATGGCCAACTGGCCCAAAAGAACGTCGATACGGGCATGGGTCTTGAGCGCACGCTCGCGGCCCTACAAGGCGTGCCCTCGCTGTACGAGACCGAGCTGTTCTCGCCGATCATCGACAGGATCATGTCCCTGGCAGGCAAGCCCGAACCGTTTGCCGTGCGCGTGATCGCCGACCACCTGCGGGCGGCAGTGTTTGTCCTCGCTGAAGGGATCGTCCCCGGGAACGTAGATCAGCCCTACATCGCCCGGCGGCTGATCCGCCGCGCTGTGCGCTATGGGCGCGAGATAGGCATCGCCGGGCACTTTTTGGGAGAGCTGGCCCAGGTGGTGCTCCTGACCCTCTCCGACGTCTACACGGAGCTGGAAACGAACCGAGATCACATCCTGACGGCGCTGGACACCGAGGAAACCAGGTTCCAGCAGACACTGCGGCGCGGCGAACGCGAGTTCCGCAGGGCAGTGGATGGGTGCCGTTCTGAAGGCCAGGACGTGATGCCCGGACACCTCGTGTTCCGCCTGTACGACACGTACGGGTTTCCTCCTGAGCTAACCGAGGAGCTTGCGGGCAAGCAGGGACTTACGGCGGACATGGAGGGCTTTCGGCTGGCATTCGAGGAACACCAGGAGAAATCGCGCCAGGGGGCGGCAGGTCGCTTCAAGGGAGGGCTCGCCGAGAGGTCTCCCGAGACGACCAGGCTGCACACCGCCACACACCTGCTGCACGAAGCGCTGCGGAGAGTGCTTGGGCCCCACGTAGAACAGCGCGGCAGCAACATCACCGCGGAACGGCTCAGGTTCGACTTTTCCCATCCCGAGAAGCTGACCCCGGAGCAGTTGGACGCCGTGGAACGTCTTGTGAACGAGCAGATCTCGCGGGATCTCCAGGTCACGTGGGAAGAGATGAGCGTAGACGAGGCCAGGGAGCGAGGTGCCGCAGGTCTGTTCGAAGACCGCTATGGAAATCAGGTCAAGGTCTACTCGACCGGGGACTGGAGCGTCGAGATCTGCGGTGGCCCGCACGTGGAACAGACGGGGGAGCTGGGCAGGTTCCGCATTGTCCGAGAGCGATCCATCGGGGCGGGCCTGCGCCGCATCCGGGCAGTGCTCGAGACCGACTCTTAGCCTGTCAAAGGCAGAAGGAGAAGATTGGCCGAGCAGTCAGGCGATTGGTCGCTTTGATTTCGATGGGCTGATCGTCGAGGTCATGGGCGATCTCTGTCGCCGCCAGGGAGACCAATGGGTGCCCCCGATGACCACGACGGTGGGCACCGTCGATCTGGATGGCGTGTCCATACTCGTGCCGTGGCTCGAGGAAGAGACCCTGGCTTACATCCGGCGAGGCCGGCTGGAGCGCGCAGCCCAGTGCCTGCCTCACTGCGACCACCACCGGCTGCTGAGCCTGCTCTGCGGCGAAACGGCGACAAATGTGCTCGCTGCCGGCGACAGAGCGTAGAGGGCTGGCTCGGCGCAGGCCCTCCCCCACGCCAGAGCGTGTTCCTCTACGCTCGATCCGCCAGACCGAACGCCTTTCGCCTCGCCCACCGTTCGCTGAGCGCCCGGCGTATCAGCGCTTGCACCTGCCCGAGGTTTCGAGTACAATTCCACCAATCTGAGCAGGAGAGCCTCTGTGTTGCGAACGTACCCACACCCAAACCCAGGCAGGCGACCGATCGGTGGCATCCCGAAATCGAGGGCTGCGTGACCGAGCCACAGGAGTGGCTGCCGGTGGTCGCCGCCGCGCACGCTGCCTGTGCCGAGACCTGGACGCAGGGCAAGGTCAGCGTACGCCGCATACCAGGCGGCTATAACAACGCGCTGTACAGCGTGTGGAGCGACGGTTGTCGTTATGCCTGCAAGCTGTGCGTCAGCGACGAACGGGAACGGGCCGCGCGCGAATACGGCACGCTTGCCTTTCTGCGCGCGGCGGGCCTCGACATCGCGCCGCAGCCTCTGCTGCTGGACGATACAGGCGAGATCCTTCCTTATCCGGCAGTGGTCTATCGCTGGTTGCCTGGCGAACCGCTGTGCGCACCGCTCGGGACTGAGCAGGTTCGAGCCCTGCTGGCCAGCATTCAGGCGATCCACGACCTGCGAGGGGACAGCGTTCCCGGCGCCGAGCTGCCCACCGCCATCTTTCACTGGTTTGACTCCGATCCATACCTCGATGAGCTCCGCGGCTTTGTGTCGGGATATGGCGGCTGGCTTGCCTCCACCGGCGCCGAAGGGCAGGTCCTCCACGACCGACTCTGCCGGCTTGTCGATAGCTGCGCAGCGCACCTGACCAGCAGCAGCACAGATCTAGCCCTCGGGGCCTTCCCACTCGCCTTGTGCCGCGTGGATGCGAACCTGGCGAACGCCATATGGGGGGAGGATGAGCGGCTGCGTTGGGTGGACTGGGAGTACAGCGGATGGGGCGATCCCGCTCTGGACCTGTCCGATCTGCGCTGGCACGCTGCGCTGGAGCGGTTGGACGATGCGCAGCATACCTGGCTACGCGAACACTACCGGCGTCCCGCGGATGACCCCAGCTTTGAGAATCGGCTTGCCCTGTGGGATCGTCTGCTGGTGACCCGCTGGCCCTTTCTGCTCCTGCGAGCGCTGTGGAGCGCCTACAATGGCCCCGATCGAGTCCGCCTCACGCAGTGGGCCGTGCGGCCCGCTGAAACCCGCTCGCGCCTGCTGGCTTTGACCGAGCGGGCCGAACGTTTTGCCCGCCATCAGGAGCGGGCGGAAGGAAAGAGAGCATAGATGACACAGACAGAGACCCTCCCCTCCCCGGCAGCGACGCTGGCCCTGCTCAAGGGACGACGCAGCATTCGCGCCTACAAGCCGGATCCCATCCCGGAAGAGGTAGTCGAACAACTGCTTGAAGCGGGACGCTGGGCCCCTTCGGCCAGCAACCGCCAGCCGTGGGCCTTTGTCGTCGTGCGAGACCGGGAGATCCTCCAGCAGGTCGCCGCTCACGCCGCCTACTACTTTGTGCGTTGGGCACACGTAGGGGAAGCGCCGCTGCTTGTCGTCCTCTGCGGCCATCGGAAGAGTCGCGTGTACCGTCAATTCCTACACGAAGACATCGGCCTTGCCGGAGGGCAGATCATGCTCCAGGCCGCCGCTCTGGGGCTGGGCACCTGCTGGATCGGAGGGCTGGACCGTAACGCCATCGCCCAGATCCTCCGGGTACCGGATGATTGGGAGGTCGTGGGCTTGCTGAGCATCGGGTACCCGGCCGAGGAGCCCACGGCGCCGCGCCGACGGCCGCTTGCCGATGTCACGCACTATGACGTCTTTGGCAACCAGTCTCCTGATGCGGACCCCAGTGCCGGGCGGTTGACTGGCGGGCTTTTCAGCACCGTGGTCAGGCGACTGCGCATCAACTATCAGGTCAGGAAGCGGACCACAGGAGGAGATAGCAGCCAATGAGAGCCGTTCGCCTGGTCAAGACAGCCCAACCTCTGGAAATGCACGAGATCCCAGTGCCTGCCCTGGGCAGCAGGGATGTCCTGGTGCGGGTGGTGGCAGCGGGCATCTGCCACTCGGACGCCCACTACCGGGCAGGGACCTCACCTGTCGGAACCCTGCCGATCGCTCTCGGGCACGAGGTGGCCGGTGTGGTCGAACAGGTTGGGGCCCAGGTGGCTCGGTTTGGCATCGGAGACCGGGCCTGCGTGCACTATATGGCCACCTGCGGCGAGTGCGCCTACTGCACGACCGGGCACGAGCAGTTCTGCCTGCACGGCCAGATAATCGGCAAGCATCGTGACGGTGGCTATGCCGAGTACGTGGCTGTACCGGCGCGCAGTCTCGTCTCCCTGCCGGCTGGCATTCCTTTCGAGCACGGGGCGATCATGATGTGCTCCTCAGCGACATCGCTCCACGCGCTGGTCAAGTCCCGACTCGAAGCTGGGGAACGGGTCGCCGTGTTCGGCGCGGGCGGGCTGGGCATGTCGGCGATCCAGCTCGCCAGGGCATTTGGTGCCCTGGACGTGTACGCAGTCGACATCGATCACGACAAGCTCAAGCTGGCCGAGCGATTCGGGGCGGTCCCCGTCCACGCCGGCGAGTGCGATCCGGTAGCAGAGATCCGGCGACTTACGGGGGGTGCAGGCGCGGACGTGTCCCTGGAGCTGGTCGGTCTGCCCCGGACGATGCGACAGGCCGTGCAATGCCTGGCCGTCTTTGGACGCGCGGTGTTGGTGGGTATCTCGGACCTGCCCTTCGAGGTGGACTCGTACCGGGAGGTGCTGGGCAAGGAGGTCGAGATCATTGGCTCCTCCGATCATCTGCGCTCAGAACTGCCCCTGCTCTTCGAGCTCGCAGCCCGAGGGGCGCTGGACCTGTCGGAGGTCGTCACGCGCGTGGTGCCGCTCGATGCTGGGGCGATCAACGCCACACTCGATGCCCTGGATGGGTTCGGCGGAGGGATTCGCACCGTGATTCTCCCCTGACATCGCGGGCGCAGCCAGCTCGGCGCGAGCTTCGGGCTGGCCCGCTTTGAGGGAATCGGGCAGGCTTGAGGTTTTCTATGCTAACGCAGAGCCCGCTGCCCGGCCATCAGGGGAGCCAGGGATAGGAGCCCGCCCTTCCGGGAGGCGCGACGCAAGCATCAATCAGGAGACCGCTCAACGATGGGGGAAAAGCCAAAGGCGTGGTCCAGGCCCACAGAGATGGTGCTGTGGTCCGATGAGGCCCTGCTGGTCGTCAACAAGCCGGCAGGACTGCTCGCCATCCCCGGCGGGCAGGACGGAGAACCCCACCTCGCGGAGGTCCTTGGGCCTGCTTATGGGCCGCTGTGGATCGTGCACCGGCTCGACCGCGACACAAGCGGCGTGATCGCTCTCGCCCGGACCTCCAGCGCCCACCGAGCGCTGAACACAGAGTTCGAGGAGCACCGCGTGCGCAAGGTCTACCACGCCTTGGTGGTCGGGGACCCGGCATGGGACGAGCGCACCGTGGAGCTACCCCTCATCCCCGACGGCGACCGGCGCCACCGCACGGTCGTGGCACCCGCCGGCGGAGCGTCTCGGCGATCCAAGCCATCCAGCACCCACTTTCGCGTAATGGAGCGGTTTGGGGCCTACGCGCTGGTCGAGGCCCGGCCCACGACGGGACGCACACACCAGATCCGCGCTCACCTGGCGGCGTCCGAGCTGCCCATCGCCGCGGATGAGCTGTATGGAGGAGGCACTGGCCTGTTCCTGTCGGCCCTCAAGCCGGGGTACCGTCCGGGTGCACGACCTGAGCGTCCCCTGCTGGGACGTGTGGGGCTGCACGCCTCGTCGATCGAGTTCCTGCACCCTCAATCGCAGGAAACACGGCGCTTCGTAGCGCCCCATCCCAAGGACCTGGCTGCCGCACTGCGCCAGTTGCGGCGAAGCGGGGGTCGCGGCGGCTGAGCCAGCTAGCCCGGACCAGCCCTATCCGGCCTGCGCACGCTCTCAACGCTTAAAGGTCCAGCTCTCGTTCCGGGAGAAGCGCCAACCCGGAGGGAAGAGGCCGCCCAGCAGGGCGAGCGAACCGGCTGCCAGCGGCGTGCGGTGGATCTCGCCGAGCATCTGCGCTGATCGATACCCGGTCAGCAGTTGGGCCAGAGCGGAGGAGGGCCATTCCACGCTGCGAGCGCCTGGCCTCATCCCGTCGGACACGACGACCCGGTCTCCCAGACTCTCGATCGTCACCTCTCCAGCGTCGGTGTTCAGGCAGACCGCCCCTTCAGGCAGCGAAAGGCCAGGCACATTGGAGCCGTGCACGACGCATCGGACAAAGGACGGGGCATCCAGCACCTTGATCCAGTCCGCGTCGCGAATCGAACCGCTCTCCGGATCCGCACCCTGCACGCAGACCCGCGCCCCACACGTCCGTGCCAGGGCCGTGAGGGCTCCCTCCGGAGAATCGTACAGCGGGTAGCGCGAACCATAGCTGGGGGCGGGTGGGTACTCTAGCAGGATCCGGGCCTTGTGACGCTCACGGGCCATCACCGCGGCAGCCTGCAGGGCGGCTCTGCAGTTGGCTAACCCCTCCTCCCTGACCCCGGTCACAAGCAACAGGTCATCCACGATCCCCGGGCGATCCTCGACGGTCAGACACCGGCCGGCCTCTTCCGGGTCGCCGGCACCCAGCGTGCGCTCGACCTGCTCCGGTGTGATCGAGATCCCGCTGTGGTGGGTGAACACGTCGAACCCAAACTGCCGGTAGAGGACGTCACGCCCGTGTGTCACCACAAAGGGGAAACCGGCCCGGCGCAGGCTGGCCAGGGTGTGCTCCATCAGGGCACGGAAATGCCCCTCCCGACGCCGATCCGGGCGAGTGGCGATGTCGCAAATGAAGGCGTACCGGACGTCCCCGCCAGGGTACTCTATAGCCCTGTTGGTGTCAACAAGGACAAAGGAGACCGGCACACCGTCCGCCACCCGGACTTGGGCCCCTTCGGGATGGATGCCATCGGTGCCTGCCTGATAGGAATACCCCATCACCTCACGGAGAGCCAGCAGACCACGCTCCGTCTGGGCACTGAGGTACTCGACCTCGCGAGGCGCATAGGAGGCTCCGCTTTCTTCGCCCAGCTTGGGCTTGGCCCCACTGCCCTCGGCACGAGGCTGATAGATGGCCCGGATCAGGGGATAGAACAGCGTGCGCAGGCCGTCTGGATGTGCCGGGCGCCCGCCAGTGGCGACATCGTGCACCTTGCCCGATGCAACGAACACCTGGTCTCCCGGCACAACCTGCGCCTGCAAGCCTTCTCCGCGGTGAAACGGCTCGGAGGAACGGGCCACCCACACTTGGCCGCCCTCCACCCGGACCACCCAGGCGAGCGCCCAGCAGAAGACAGTCCGTGGCGGACCTCCAAGGTCCACCGCAACCAGGTCGCCGGGCGAGACCTCGATGTGGTGAGCGACCATCGGTTCAGAGTACACCGCATCCACCGGGGCATCGCGATCCAGGAGCTGCACGCGACACCCTGCACCGGTGCACGAGGATACGATCCCGAGCTCAAGGTCCATCGCAATGGTCCTCCATCACAAGGCCCGGCCTCACCCAAGAGGCCGGGCCTGAGCGTGCTCTGTCAGTCAGTCGCGCGAATCCGCACCGCGCAGAAGGGCTTCCCGGGCAGCGCGATGCTGAATCTGCCACGAAATGCTCCCTCGAGCGGCGTTGCCGTCATCTCCCAGGTATCGATGACCTCGACTCGATAGGTCTGTCCCTCCGGCAGATCGAACGTCCACAGTCCGGGCTGGCGGACGCCAAAGTAGTACAGGTAGTACGTGCTTCCACGACCCGCACCCCACCTATCCACAGGGTCCAGTCCCTCCGGGGGTCCCTCTTCCAGGATCGCTCTCAGGAAGGCGATCCGTGCGGGACTCTCTCCATAGAGCGTCCCCCCCTTGGACCACCAGAGGATGTCTTCGGGGTGCAGGTAGGTCTCACCGTGCCCAACGTATCCCCCCTGGACTGCCCCCAACCAGAAACGGTGCACCATCTCACGCGCCGAGATGTTCCCCCATCCCCTGGGAATGGTGCCCTCGTAGCAGCACTCGTCAACGACGACCGGCTTGCGGTACAGGTCGCGCCATTCTCGCGTTCTCTCCAGGTCTGAGCTCTGGATGCTGCAATGCGTGACCCAGGGCTTGTTGTGGTCGTAGAACCGGCGGCAGTTGTGTACCGAGCGGAGGTGTTGGTACGGATCGCACTCTTGGACGATCTTGAAGAAGCGATCCCAATCCGCCTCTGTCTTTCCGGCCATCAAATCGAACTCGTTGGCCATGGACCACCACACATTGCGGTATGCCGCCAGCCGGGCTACGGCATAGCGAAGGTAGCGGCCATCGGTCTCCGCGTCCATGGTCGCATATCCCCACCGGTCGTAGGGGTGGAACAGGATCAGGTCGGCCTCGATCCCCAGCGCCAGCAGGTCGCCCACGCGCTCCTCAAAGTGCCTCCAGAACGCGGGATCAAAGCGGGTGAGATCCCACCCGCCAGATTCGTCCCGCTCGAAGGGGTAGTACTGGGGCTCGTTCTTGTTGTAAACATAGTCCTTGGGAAAGACGCACATGCGCATCTTGGTGAAAGGGGCCGTTCTGAGGGTCTCCAGCGTCTGCTCTTCCAGCGCATCGCCCTGATGAGCCCAGGCGTAGCAGGTCGTGCCGATCTGCACATACGGGGTCCCATCTGCATAGGCAAAGTGATACGTATTGCGGACACCGACGGGCCCGTGGTTCCCCGGCGATGGCTCGATGCACTGCCATTCGCCCGTCACCCCATCGAGTTCAGGGCAGTTGCTGGCGGTCACATAGCTCCAGGCCCCCAGCGTATCGGGCATGAAGCGAATCCGGTAGACACCCTCTCCATCGTAGAACCCATCGACCTCCACGACGCGGTGCTTGTGCGCAAACCGGGCGCTCAGGCGTACGTAGAGAAAGGGATTCCCTTCCTCCGGGCCCATCAGCGACACCTCAGCGATGCCCCAGCGCTCTACCTGGTGCGATGTCATCGTCTTGCTCATATTCCCACACTCTCCTCAGTCAGAGCCACGCCCACTGGCGGCACACGAGTACCCGTTCAAGCTGTTTCTGATACACAAACCGCGCTATAGGCACGCGTTTCAGCTGATCGAAACCACGTTGAGAGGGCACTAGGACAGCGGGCGGTACTTTACGTCGAACAGGTCCCTGTTGTACGGAGCTCTCCTCCCCGGGCAGCCCGGTCTCGGACAGAGCATACAGCTCTCAAAGCTCTCCTCGGTGGGGAACCGGATGCCCGAGACCGACTTGGTTGGAGTCATGAGCAGGCCGTCCCCAAGCCGGACGCCAATGGCCTCCTCTACATCCCCAAGGAGCGCGAACAGAGGACGCTGCTCGGAGAGAGGCCATTCCCCCAGAGAACCGGGCGCCATCGCCGAGGTACGCCCCGGCAGGAAATGGTCTTCGATGTGTGCGCTCAGAGCCCGTGTCGCTGAGCGCAGCGCCATCTCGGCGATCGCGTCTGCCCAGTAGCGCTCCAGCAGGTCGCTCTGCCCGGCAGCCCAATCGTGCAGCTCGATCCCGCACGTGGCCACGTACGCAAACACGCGGTGGGCACCTTCGAGGTTGACCCGGAGCACACGGCTGGTGAACCGCACGCCTTCGATGGCGACCCAATCCTCTCCTCTGTCGTCGATAAAGCCGACCCCGTACATCGCTTTGGGTCTCGCGACGGCCTCGGCCTGGGTGAGGAGTGCCTTCGCCTCCTCGACGTAGGGGCTTTCGGCCGAGATACGCGCCCGCCTCAGAAAGGCCGGAAGGTCCGTTCGGAAGGGTATGTCATCGAGGATGTACTTGGTCAATATGGAATGTCCTGGATGGGTTCAGAGATGTCCGGGCCAGCTCAGGCCAGTATAGCACGGATCGCAGGGCGGTACAAACAGACCAACCTGCGGGACATTTCGCCCCAGTCGGGGTCTATGCTATAATGGGTCGTAGCAAGCATCTCCCCTCGCCAGGCGAAGCGAACACGCGAGCCCGATGCAGATCACCGTAGCGGCTTTCACGACAGGCTCCCGTCGCACCGCAGCGGGTACATTTCCTATTGGGGCGGGCCAGAACGGAAACGCACCCACCGCAGCCCTGGAGAGGGAACAAGTCCATACGGCACAGTGCCGACGCAAATCCGAAAGGAGGATCAACGATGATCATCGGAGTGCCCAAGGAGATCAAGGACAACGAGTACCGCGTGGCCATGGTCCCGGGTGGTGTTCGCCAACTGACCGAGGCCGGGCACCAGGCACGCGTCGAGAGCGGCGCAGGCGAGGGCAGCGGCTTTGGCGACTCCCAGTATGAGGCCGCAGGCGCGGAAATCGTCCCCGCAGCAGCCGATGCCTGGGAGGCAGCGATGGTAGTCAAGGTCAAGGAGCCGCAGCCCAGCGAGTACGCGTACCTGCGACCCGGCCTGACGCTTTTCACTTACCTCCACCTGGCCGCAGATGAGGGTCTGACGCGCGAGATGATGGCCCGCGGGCTTACGGGCATCGCGTACGAGACGGTCGAGCTGGCCAACGGACACCTGCCCCTGCTGACGCCCATGAGCGAGGTCGCCGGCCGTATGGCCGTGCAGATCGGCGCACACTATATGGAAAAGATGAGTGGAGGCCGGGGCAAGATCCTGGGCGGTGTACCTGGAGTGCGCCCCGCCGACGTGCTGATCATTGGCGCGGGCGTTGTCGGCGCCAATGCCGCGCAGGTCGCGCTGGGCATGGGAGCGCACGTCATCCTGATCGACATCAACCTCGAGCGCCTGCGCTATCTCCACCAGGTCATGGGCGGGCGGCTGACGACGCTCAGCTCCAACCCGCTCACCGTTGCCCAGGCTGTACAGCGCGCCGATCTCTTGATCGGCGCAGTGTTGATCAAGGGAGCCAGGGCGCCCCGCCTGGTCACGCGCGAGATGATCCGCACGATGGCGCCAGGCAGCGTGGTCATCGACGTCGCAGTAGACCAGGGCGGCTGCGTCGAGACCTCCCACCCAACCACCCACTCGGACCCCATCTTTACGGTGGACGGCGTCATACACTACTGCGTGGCAAACATGCCTGGAGCGGTGCCGCGAACGAGCACATATGCCCTCAGCAACGCCACCCTGCCCTACATCGTCAAGCTGGCCAACCTGGGCGTCGAGCCCGCCATCCAGGCCGACCCCGGCCTGGCCAAAGGGGTGAATATCTACCAGGGCAGGGTCGTCTACCCTTCCGTCGCCGAGGCCTTTGGCCTGGAGTGCACGCCCCTGGAGGCGCTGGCCTAGCTCGTGTTGCCGCCAGGAGGCCTACGGCTGTTGCATTGTCTCTTGACTTGACTGAGGAGTGCCGCATCCCCCGATGCGGCACGGTGCGCCAGTAAGCCGGGCGCATCGGGGGATGCGCCCTCCTCG
>JADHXD010000122.1 GCA_016783145.1 Anaerolineae bacterium | reverse complement strand
GGAAAGGACGGTGGCGGATCAGCGGCACGCCGTCGGGGATCATATCGGCGACAGAGTAGATGCGGGTGATGTCCAGGGCCTCGGCCAGGGAGAGACGAGGCAGGATGCCGGGCATCGAGCGGGCCAGCAGCGTCTTGCCGGCCCCTGGCGGTCCCATCATCATCAGGTTATGCCCGCCCGACGCCGCAACCTCCAGCGCCCGCTTGACGTGCTCCTGGCCCTTGATCTCTTGAAAGTCGGTCGCATAGGAGGGCGGATCGCCCGCGTCGAACCGTTCGCCCGGCTCGTACCGCTCGATGGGAGTGATCTTTAGCAGGTGGCTGAACAGGTGCCCCAGGGTGGACACCGGGTAGACGGTCAGCTCTTCGATCAGGGCCGCCTCGGGCGCGTCCGCCTGGGGCACATAGAGCGTGGTCAGCCCTGCGTCGCGGGCCTTGGCTGCCATGGGCAGCACGCCCTTGACGTGGCGCACGCTCCCGTCCAGCGACAGCTCGCCGATGATCATCGCCTTACCGTCCAGGGGAAAGAGCTGCTCGGAGGCGATCAGCACCCCGATGGCAATGGGCAGGTCGTAGGCCGGGCCCTCCTTGCGCAGGTCGGCGGGCGCCAGGTTGACGGTCAGGCGTCCCTGGGGGAAGGCGAGTCCCGAGTTCCGAATCGCCGAGCGCACCCGTTCTCCAGACTCGCGCACAGCGGCGTCGGGCAGGCCAACCAGCGTCCACGACGGAAGTCCACGAGAGATATCCACCTCGGCCTGGACCAGCTCTCCTTCCAAACCTACCACTGCGCAGCTCGTGACCGTTGCCAGCATCCCGTGCCCCTTTCGCACACTCTAGCATCGTAGGTGCCAGGCACCTACAGGATGGTCATCTCGCCCTGTCGATCTGCTGGGTATCGCCCGATCCTGATCCTGACGATGCGTAAGGTGCCTGGCACCTCAACGTTTTCTATGCACCATAGATTATACCATACCTGGGTCGAAAACGGGAATCGACTTTCCGTCTTGCACATCGTTGCGCTTTGTGCTACCATGGGGACGTGGGTCGACGTGGGTAGCCATACAAGGAGCGTACCATGGAGTTGGCGTTTCTGGGAGCCGCACAGACCGTCACCGGCTCGATGCACGTCTTGACAGTCAACGGAACACGCATCCTCATAGAGTGCGGCCTCTACCAGGGGCGGCGGAAAGAGAGCTTTCAGCGCAACCGCAACCTCCCGTTCGATGCAACCCAGATCGACCTCCTCGTTCTGTCCCACGCCCACATCGATCACTCGGGCAACATCCCTTCCCTGGTCAAGAGCGGCTTCCGGGGCAACATGTTCGCCACGCCCGGAACCCGTGATCTGTGTGCGATCATGCTGCGCGATTCAGGTCACATTCACGAATCGGACGCCGCCTACCTGAACAAGAAACGTCGCCAGTCGGGCCTGCCGCTGATCGAGCCCCTGTACACGCAGGAGGACGCGGCGCGCAGCATGGACCAGTTCATCAGCATCAACTATGACCGCCCGTTTCCCATCTCCCCTGGCGTCACGCTCACCTTTCACGATGCCGGGCACATCCTGGGTTCGGCTATGGTCTGCCTGGACATCGATGGAGACGGCAGACGGCAGCGGCTCTTGTTCACCGGAGACCTGGGGCGCGTCGGCGCGCCCCTGCTGCGCGATCCGTACATCCCTCGCGATGTGAACATCCTGATCATCGAAAGCACCTACGGCGACCGGCTGCACGGTCCGATGGGTGAGAACATGAGCCAGCTGCGTGACGTCGTCAACCAGACCTGCGGGCAGGGCGGCAAGCTGATCATCCCCGCCTTTTCCGTCGGTCGCACGCAGAACGTCGTCTATACGCTGCACCAGCTGTTCAAGAACAACGAGATTCCCGACCTCCCGGTTTACGTGGACAGCCCGCTGTCCGTCAACGCGACCGAGGTCTTTTTGCTCCATCCCGAGTGCTATGACGAGGAAACCCGCCAGTTCTTGGCGGAGACGAGTAGCCAGAACCCATTCAGCTTTAACGGCGTTCGCTACATCCGCGAGGTGGAGCAGTCCAAGGCGATCAATTCCCTACGGGGTCCGGCGATCATCATCAGCGCCTCGGGAATGTGCGAGACGGGGCGCATCCTGCACCACCTCAAAAACAACATCGAGGACAAGCGGAACACAGTCGCCATCGTCGGCTGGCAGGCTCCACACACGTTGGGGCGGCGGCTGGTCGAAAAGCAAAAGCGGGTCAAGATCTTTGGCGAGGAATACGTGCGCCGCGCCGGCGTCGAGGTCCTTAACGGGTTGAGCGCGCACGCCGATCGCGACGAGCTGCTGGACTGGTTCAAGCAGGTCCGGAATCCGGGGCTCGAGCGCGTCTTTGTGGTGCACGGTGAAAAAGAGGCCTCGGAATCCCTGGCTCAAGCGATGGGCGGTCTGCATCCGGCGAACATCCTTGTCCCGGAGCCAGGGCAGCACGTGCGTATGTAGGCGGTGAAACAACGACCGCCCTGCTAACGTAGTGTGATCGGGTTCCGTTTCGCCCGCTTCCAGCCGTGCAGGCGGGGGTGGGCTCGCAAAGCACAGATAGGAGATGCACCTATGAAATGCCAAGAGTGTGGCGCAGAGGTACAATCGGGGAAAACGTTCTGCCCCAACTGCGGGGCCAGGATCGCCGCCTCATCCACAGAGGATGTCGACGCGTACGTTCCCACTGCCGGGACGCGCATCGACCTGCCGGACCCTGCGGTGACCTACAGCGGGCAGGGTCGATCGGGGCTCAAGTACCAGCTTATCGGCACCACCATGCAGGCCGTGACCATCGAACTCCATCCCGACCAGACCGTGTACTCGGAAAGTGGGGGCATGGCCTGGATGTCGGCCAACGTCAAGATGGAGACCAGGGCCTCTGGCGGACTGGGCAAGGTGATCGGGCGCATGTTCAGTGGCGAGTCTATCTTTCTCGTCAACTATACCTGCTCCAGCGGGCAGGGCATCGTGGCGTTTGCCTCCGAGTTCCCGGGCAAGATCGTGCCCATCGACCTCGCGCCCGGTCAAGAGATCATCGCGCAGAAGGATGCCTTTATGTGCGCCGAGAAATCGGTGGACATTGCGATCCACTTTCGAAAAAAGCTGGGCGCTGGCTTTTTCGGTGGCGAGGGCTTTATCATGCAAAAGTTCACCGGCCCCGGGTTGGTGTTCACCGAACTGGACGGCGAGATCGTCGAATACACGCTGGAAGCCGGACAGACGATGATGGTGGACACGGGATACGTGGCCATGTACGAACCCACGGTGGACTTTGACATCGAGATGGTGCGCGGCATCCGGAACATCTTCTTCGGTGGGGAAGGCCTCTTCCTGGCCCGCCTGCGCGGCCCGGGCCGCGTCTGGCTGCAGACGATGCCCATGTACAACCTGGCTCGCAAGGTAGCGAGTTATGTGCCTTCCTCTGGATCGAGCAGCGGCGGCAGCATCACCGGGGAAGTCGTCAAGGGGCTGATGGGCCGCTAGGAGAGGGTGATGGACGTCATGAGCCTGGGGTGGGGTATCCTGGCCCTGATCCTGGCCTTCCTGGGGCTGTTGGGAACGGCTGGGGTGGTGCTGCTGGTGCTCAAAGTGATCGCGGTCGTGCAAAAGGCCGCCGAACCCCCCACGGTGGACAGCGGGCACTATGGCTTGAAGCAGAGCAAGGATGTAGGGCAGCGGGAATGAGGGCTCTGGGGAACGTGCTTCCGTCCCCTCCACGAGGAGTCGCGCTCACTGCCCGCTGGTGGAGAACATATACCCGGCCCCGCGCACGTTCAGAATGTACGTCGGTGATGCGGGGTCGGGTTCGATCTTTTTCCGAAGTCGGCGGATGTACACGCGGATGATCGAACGCGCCTCGCGCTCATCGGTTTCATAGTTCTGAACCTGGTACACCAAATCCCCACAGCTCATCACCTGGTCCGCATTGGCGATCAGCGTGGAAAGAAGGCGGAGTTCGGTCGGCGTCAGGTCAAGGGCCTGTGCGTTCATGGTGACGATGTGCTTTTGCAGGTCAATGATGATCCCGCGTGCCTGCAGAAATCGCTCCCGACGTGGCGCGGTAGGTTCCGTCCTGGGTACTCCCTCTCTCTGGCCGCGCAGCTCGTCAAACGCATCTCCGATGCGCTCGATCAGTGCCTGTCGGTGAGCTTCCTCGTATCGCTGCTGCAAAGCCCGGTCCACTGCCGCCTCGATCTCTGGGGCTTGGGCCGGCTTTAGCAGATAGTCGGCGGCTCCTCGACGCATCGCCTGGATGGCCGAGTCCAACGTGCCGTAAGCAGTCAACATGATGATCTGGGCCTCGGGTATGAGCTTTTTGGCTACGTCGATCACCTGTAGGCCGTCTATGCCAGGCATGATCAGGTCGACGATCAAGAGATCAAAGTTCCCATCTTCCAGATAGGCCAACGCCTCTTCCCCGCTGGCCGCCGCCACGACCTCGCGGCCCTCGGCCTCCAGTAGATCGGCCATCGTCATCCGCAGCGTAGCTTCGTCGTCTACAATGAGGATACGTGTTGGATTCATCGCTATCCCCTCACTGGTGTACGCCGTTCACGACTACCCTGAATAGGTAGAAACGGCAATCGGTCCGGTTGGGATCTTGACCGTGAAGCAACTACCGTTGCCTCGTTCGCTCTGTACCTCGATCGTTCCACCGTGTTGCTCGATGATCCCATAGCTCACCGAGAGACCGAGCCCTGTTCCCTTGCTCTTGGTGGTGTAGAATGGCTCAAAGAGATGGGCCATCGCTTCTTGGGAGAGGCCCATTCCCTCGTCCTGGAATGCGATCGATACCCACTTGCCGTCCTCGCTGAGCGAAGTGACGATGCGGATCTGCCCTCCGCTGGGCATCGCTTCGATGGCATTGATCATCAGGTTCAGACACACCTGCTTGAGCTGGTTCTTGATCGCACTCAGCGGCGGCAGATTGGTGGCGAACACCTTGAACACCCGGATGTTGTCGCGCTGCAGTCGCTTGCCCGTCAGGGCCAGCACGTCCTCGATCACCTCGTGGACGTCGGTGGCGCGATGTTGCGCTGGCGAGGGCCGGTAAAAGTCCAGCATGCGCTGCACAGTGCCGATCAGGCGTTCGATCTCTTCCTGCGCCATCGTCAGGTAGTTTTTTTTCTTTTCCTCGTGCAGCGAACGGTGAAGGACCAAATGCAGGCAGTTCTGAACGGCTTGCAGGGGGTTGTTGAGCTCGTGGGCAATGGAAGCCGTCAGCCGCCCCATCGCCGCCAGCTTTTCCGCCTGGATAAGCTGGGCCTGCGAATGGGCCAACTCCTCGGCATACTGGCTCACGCGGGTGTAGAGCTGCGCGTTCTCGATCGCCACGCCGACCTGTCCGCCCATCGCTTCCAACAAGCGCACGCTGTGCTGTCCCCACAGCGCCTCGTCTCTGCCCAGCACGGCCAGTGCGCCGACGGTACTGTGCTGCGCGATCAGCGGCGTGCAGGCAGCCGCGGTCAGACCATAGGCAGCGAGCGGGGCAAGATGAGGATCGACGCTCAGGTCTGCCGTGACCCGGGTTTCCCCCTGCTGTACCACCTCCCCCACCAGGCCGTCTCCCATCCTCCATCGTGCCTGGGTCAATGCACCCTCGATCTGGGACGGCAGCCCTCGGTGCACGCGCAAGAGGATGTCCGCGCCGCCTGGTTCGACCAGGGCGACCAGGGCGGCCCGACCAGACATCACCATCAGTGTTTGGTTCAGGGTGGTGCTCAGGACATCATCCAGATCCAAGGAGCGACTGGTCAGTCGCGAGAGCTCGTTCAATGCCGCCAGTTCACGGTTACGCTGAACGACCCCCCTGTCCATCTCCCGCATGCGCAGCACCGCTTTGACCCGGGCCAGGAGTTCCTCAGGCGTAAAGGGCTTGGTCACATAGTCGTCGGCGCCGAGCTCCAGGCCCTTGGTCTTGTTGAGGGTCGATCCCAGGCCGGTCACCATGATCACCGAGATGTGACGCAGCGTCGGGTCGCTCTTGATGCGCCGGCAGACTTCGTACCCGTCGATGCCGGGCATCATCACGTCCAGGATCGCCAGTTCGAACGGGTGCTCTACCCCGGCTGCCTCGGCAGGCGTGCTGCGCAGCTTTGCCAACGCCTCTTGGCCATCAAAGGCCCACGCGGTCTGGTACCCGCGGGCCCGAAGCAGCTCGGCGATATAGTCCGCGGTATTCACGTCGTCTTCTACGATCAGGATGCGTTCCTGGTGGTCCATAGGCGGTTCCTGTACCGGTCGAAAGCCTGCTCCAGCGCCAAGCGCAGTTGAGCTCATTAGCGCACTGCCGGCGGGCATTCGCACAGGCGGTTTCGTCGACTTACCTGCTCTCTTGACTATTGTATCCGATTTCGCGGCTCGGCGCAAGGGGGAAACGGAACAGAGACGACATAACGAGCTAGTTGGGCCCGTGCCGGTTGGCAAACGCACGGTCTGCGAGTGAGATTGGTTCGCGGACGAATTCGTGGTAAAATGGGGTCCTCCAACTCGGGGCGACCGCTCCTGGCTGCCAAGAGCTTTCTGATGGAGCGCCACTGTGCTGAGCGGCGCGAACGCTGGGTGAGGCAGCGATCGGTCGCGTCCATTCACTTCAGCCCGGCCTTCTGATAGAGATCGAGGATAGATGAACAAGCAGCAGGCAGCCCGGCAGCGAATTCGCAAGGCGTTGATCATCGTCTCGCTCTTGCTCTTTCCGGTCATTATGAACTATCTCTCACCCTACGTCATCATAGATGGCGCATCGCAGGGGATCGTCAACGGCAGCTTGATCGTATTTGGCCTGCAGTTCCTCTCCGCGCTGTTCGTGGGCCGGCTGTGGTGCGGCTGGGCCTGTCCGGCGGCTGGCCTGGGCGAGGTGTGCTTTGCCATCAACGACAGGCCGGTGCGTGCCAGGCTGGACTGGATCAAGTGGCTGATCTGGGTGCCCTGGCTTGCCCTCATCGTCACGATGGCTGTCCGGGCAGGCGGGTACCGGCAGGTGGACTTTTTCCATCTGACCGAGAGCGGGGTCTCGGTAGATGAACCGGCCAAGTATGTGATCTACTACATCGTCGTGGTCCTCTTTGCCGGGCTGTCGGTTACCGTCGGGCGTCGGGCCGGCTGCCACACCATCTGCTGGATGGCCCCGTTCATGATCCTGGGCCGCGCGCTGCGCAATGTCTTTGGCTGGCCCGCGCTGCGCCTGAAGGCGGAACGGGAGCAGTGCATCCAGTGCAAGAGGTGCACCCAGAACTGCCCGATGAGTCTCGACGTGAACGGGCTGGTGCAAGGGAGCACGATGGAACACAGCGAGTGCATACTGTGTGGCACTTGCGTGGATGTGTGCCCAAAGGACGCCATCCGCTATTCGTTCAGTGGGGGGAAGTGACTCGCTGGTCTGGCACGGTGTCCCCGTCGAGCCAGTCGTGTCTGAGAAGCTGCCGCGTCACCTCTGGCGCACGCTGGCTGACCATCGAGAGACGGAGCTCTGTCTGCGATGATCAGGACATCCCGCTATCTCGCGGCGATCAAGACGCGTGCTCGACCCGCCCGGACCCCGGTCATCCTGCATCACCACGATGGCCAAATCGCGCGGACAGCCAGCGATGCGCGCGATTTGACGACAGGGTTCTATCGCGACAACTCGCCGCGAGCGCAGGCGAAAAGGAGCACACATGGTCTGGTCGGCGTTGGCATTCGGGATAGCATTTGCCCTGCTGGTCGTGGGGTTGTTGGGTGTCATCCTCCCTGCGATCCCGGGCGTGGGCTTTATGTGGGTGGTGATCCTCGTCTATGCGGTCCTGGAGCGCTTTGCGACCATTGACCCCTATACGTTTGCGGCGTTGACCGTGCTGGGCCTGGCAGGGTCAACGGCAGATCTGTGGATGGGCCAGCTTGGAGCAAAGGTCAGCGGGGCGTCCATCTGGTCGACGTTGGCCAGCATGGGGGGCGCGCTGCTGGGAGGATGGACCGGGCTGCTGTTCGCCGGGATCGGTGCGGTGCCCGGCGCAGTGATCGGATCGGTGTTGGCCGTGTTCCTGGCCGAATACCTCAAGCATAGAGAATGGAAGCCCGCGTGGCGCGCGACCCTCGGGGTGATGGTCGGATTCACGCTGTCGACCGTCGTACAGTTCTGCATAGGGGTCGCGATGCTCGCCATCTTTGTGTGGCAGGTGATGAGAGGATGAGGAAGAACGGATGGCCTAGCTGCCGCCGGCATCCTGGCGCCTGGATACGTCGGGGGGCTTGTCCTTGTATGCTGGAAGCGCGACCCTGAAGGTGCTCCCCAACCTGGGATAGCTCTCCAGCTCGATGCGCCCGCCGTAGCTTTCGACGATCGACTTGGCGATCGCCAGTCCCAGTCCTGTGCCCTGGATTCCTCGAGTCTCTGGCCTTTGTACGCGGTAGAACTTTTGAAACAGCCTTTCTTGCGCGTCGATAGGAATGCCGATGCCGGTGTCGTTGATCTCGACCAGGACCTCATCCCCCTCGGCCCAGACCCGTATTCCTACCGAGCCCTCTGAAGTGAACTTGATCGCGTTCTGAACCAGGTTGCTGATCGCCTGATCCAGGCGCATTCGGTTCCCCCTGACCAGGGGAAGCATCTTTGGAAGTTTCACCGTCAAGCTCAGGTTCTTTGACTCTGCCAGCGCCCTGCAGGCGCCGGTCACGCCGGCGATGATCTCGTCGAGTGCGCACGGCTCAACGTTCATACCGACCCCTGCTTCGATGCGCCCGATATCCAGCAGGTCCTGCACCAGGTCAGAGATCCGGCGCACAACCGCCAGGATGTGTTCGACCTCCCTCCTCTGCTCCTGGTTTAGGTCCCCCAGGCGAACAAGAAGCTCTGCACTCGTCTGGATGATCTGCAGGGGCGAGCGCAGGTCGTGCGACACCGTCGAGACAAACTCGGATTTCATCTCGTCCATTTGTTTCAGGTAGGTGATGTCCTGCATCACCGCTACCTTGCCCACGCCTGCAACGGGTGTCAAGTTGGCATAGAAGGTCTGGCCATTGGGCAAGGAGATCTCGGAAGAGTAGCGCTCTCCCGATGGGGCGCTGTGCCAGAAATCGAGGAGGGCCGGGTTGCGCACCACCTGAGCAAACGCGCCTCCTGGTTCCAGGGTCTCCCCATCCAGGAACGCGTCGCGCGCCGATGGGTTGAACAGCAGGATGCAATCTGCCGTGTCGGTGATGATGATCGCGTCGACGGTGCCATCGATGAGCGCCCTTATAGTGGCCCGTTCCTCGCGCACGCGTCCAAAGAGCTGCGCGCTCTCAATGGCAACGGCGACCTGGGCCGCCAAGGCCTCAAGCAGGGCTCGATCGTCGGCGGTGAACGCGTCAACCTCGGTACTCCTCAGGTCCAGCACGCCGATGATCCGCTCGCCAGGCTCCTCGTTCATCTGCGCCCGCTTTGGCGTCTTGAGGGGCAGGGCCAGTTCGCTGCGTATGCCCGGTAGCCCAGGCAGGGCTCTGTAGCGCGGGTCTTGGAGCACGTCTGGCACTGTGAGCGGGAGACCGTGCCGTGCGACCCACGGGGCGATGCCCTCTCCTTCGCCCTGAAGCGAGAGATGGGTCTTGGAGGTCGGCTGCTGAAGGTGGTCTATGTCCGCTCTGAACACCAGTTCCTCTCCTTCGATCAAGGCGATCGCCACGTGAGAGCAGTTCAGCGTTTCCAGGATCAAGCGAACCACGTCCTGCAGCAACCGGTCGATATCCAAGACGGCCCCGATGTCGTGGCTGACTCTGTTGACCAGCCACAGTTGCTCGGCACGCCGCCGCACCTCCTCGTACAGTCGGGCGTTCTCGATGGCATTGGCCGCCTGGTGAGCGATGGTCTGGCACAACTCGACATCGCCTTCGGAAAACGGGGGAGCGGAGGGGCTTCGGTCGATGCTGATCGCACCGATTACCCGCTGCTTGGCGATCAGGGGCACGGCCAACTGGGCCTTGATGCCCAGCTCGCGCGCCTTGTCCCAAAAGGAACGCAACTCATGGTCCTCGAATATGTCGCGCACCTCGGCAGGCTGGCGCGTCTCGATCGCCCGGCTGATATGCGGTCGTTCGGCCAGGGGGACGGTCAGGCTCATGTTCGCGTCGGCAAGATCCGGATTCCTGGCTGCCCGGAGCACGAGTTGGGACCCGGTGTCGTCCAGCAAAAAGACCGCACACCGGCGCACCTGCAAGGTATCGACAATGCGCTGGGTGACAATGCGCAGAACGTCGTTGAGATCCAGCGAGGAGGCCGCCATGCTGATCTCGTTGATCAGGGCGAGTTCATTCGTCCATCGATGCGCCTGTTCCAGCAGATAGACGTTCTGTGACACCAGGCCTCCGCCCACAATGATCGAGGCGATCTGGGGGCTGAGCACCCGCCAGGGATCTTGCCACCCGGCGGCGGGGGGACTATCGAGGGCGATCTCGATCACGCCCACACGCTGCGACCCAGCCACGAGAGGAACGATCCCCACATCCTGTTCTGCGCCGGAAATGAGCGTGGGCTGGTTTTCTTGGATGACCCGCTCCACGTCCTCGGGGGAGAGAGAAGCCGCGAACGATGCTTCAGGGGGTGAGATCACCTGGCGGCGCAGCTCTCCGCCCTGGAAAAACGAAAACGCAACGGCCTTGTAGCCAAAGGAACCGCAGATCTTGGATGCCAGGCTGGGCAGCGCTTCGGGGGTACCATCCCAAAGCGAGATCTCTCGCCCAAGATGCGCAAGGTCGTTCAGCATCGCAGACTCGCGCTCGTGCTCCTGGCGTAGCTGCCGGACCTCGGCGCGAAGGCGTTCGATTTCTGCTTGCAGAGAGGTCACTTTATCCGCTTGACTCATAGGCTATCTCGATGACCGCTCACGAGGAGGCAAACCCCCAACCTGCGGCTCTTCTGCCAGGTGCTCTGTATCCATCGGCTTCCATTATACCATAATCAGGCCATATCGCAAGAGATATTGCATTCCAAGAAAATCTGTGGTACACTTGCACCTTGCTCCAACATGGATGTCCAGGCCCAAGAACCCACCGTGCAGCAAGTTCATGGAGATACGACGATGAACGCTCTCAAAGCAGCCGTGATCGGCGTAGGCGCGATGGGACAGCACCACGCGCGCGTCTACGATCAGATCATCGGCACGCAGTTGGTTGGGATCGCCGATGCAGACCCGACAGCCGGCGCGCAGATCGCACGGCTGTGCCACACGAGGGCATACGTCGATCATCGCCGTCTGTTGGATGAGACCCGGCCCGACATCGTCACCGTGGCTGTGCCGACCGAGTTCCATCACCGGGTGGCGCTGGATGTGATGGAGTCTGGCTGTCACGTCTTGGTTGAGAAACCGATCGCGGCGACCGAGGAGCAGGCCATCGAGCTGATCGAGCGAGCGGAGGCGCTGGGGCGCAAACTGATGGTGGGACACATCGTGCGCTTTGACCCGGCGGTGCAAGAGCTCAAGAGGCGGCTGATGGCTGGCGAACTGGGCCGCATCTTCCAGGTGCGCTGCCGGCGGCTGGGTCCTTTCCCTGACCGCGTCCGCGATGTCGGCGTGGTGATCGATCTGGCAACGCACGATCTGGACATGATCCGCTACCTCACAGGCCAGGAGGCCGTGCGCATGTACGCCGAAACGGAGCAAAAGATCCACTCAGCCTACGAGGACATTCTCATCGGCACCGTTCGCCTGGCAGACGGCACCATCGGCATCGTGGATATCAACTGGTTGACGCCGACCAAGATCCGCGAGCTGACCGTGACCGGCGAGCGAGGGATGTTCTTGGTGGACCATCTCACCCAGGATCTCTACCTGTACGAGAACGCGGAGACGAGCGATGAGCGTTGGGGCGCGATCAGCCTGTTGAGGGGGGTCAGCGAAGGGCGCATGATCCGCTACCCTGTACACAAGTACGAACCACTGCGGGCTGAGCTGGAAGCGTTCGCGCACGCCGTATCCACCGGCGAGCCGGTGCCCGTGGATGGGCAGGACGGCCTGGCAGCCCTTCGACTGGCGCGGGCGATGGTTCGATCCGGCCGCGAGGGAAGGCCCGTCCTCCTGGGATAGCCCCTACGCAGAGGAGCAGGCGTTGTGAGAGATAAGCTGTTGGCAGCCATCGAGAACAAGACCGCGAACGTCGTCGTGCTGGGCCTGGGGTACGTGGGCCTGCCAGTGGCCTGCCTGTTTGCCGAGGCCGGTTTTCCGGTCGCCGGCATCCGGCGCAGCCAGGAAAAGGTCGATCTGATCAACCGCGGTATCTGTCCCATCGAGGGCAAAGAGCCGGGATTGGCCGAACTGGTGGCGCGCGTGGTGGCCCAAGGTCGCTTCTATGCCACGACGGACTATGCCGCCTGCCGGGACGCCCAAGTCGTGCTCATCGCCGTCGAGACCCCGGTCGACCCGGCGACGAAAAAACCTGCCTACAGCGCGCTGCGAGGTGCGCTGGCCGACCTGGGGCGGGATCTATCTCCAGGCACGATGGTGATCATCGAGTCCACCATCGCGCCGGGCACGATGGCCGGGGTCGTCCAGCCGATCCTGGAGGAAACCTCGGGTTTGAAGGTCAACGAAGACTTTTTCCTGGTCAACTGCCCGGAGCGGGTGATGCCTGGAAAGCTGCTGGCCAACATCCGCGGCTGCCACCGCGTGGTCGGCGGGATGAGTGCTGACGCAGCGGATCTAGCCGTCCGTTTCTACCGGTCCATCGTGGATGCCGACCTGGATGCGGTGGACTGCCTGACGGCCGAGCTTGTCAAGACCATGGAAAACGCCTACCGAGACGTGCAGATCGCGTTTGCCAACGAGATGGCCCTGCTCTGTGAGGACGTGGGTGCGGACGTGTGGCAGGTCCGCCCGCTGGTCAACAAGTCCCCGTACCGCCACATGCACCTGCCTGGAGCGGGTGTGGGAGGGCACTGCATCCCCAAAGACCCGTGGCTGCTCGTCGCCAACGCCAGCGATGGATTCGAGCCTCGCTTGACGCAAGCCGCACGAGCGATCAACGACGGGATGCCTCTGCACGTGGTGGATCTGACGGTGGAAGCGCTTCGTCGGGCAGGCGTCGAAATCGCGGACGCCACGATTGCTGTGCTTGGCTATGCTTACCTGGAGAACTCGGACGACACGCGAAACAGCCCCAGCCAGGTTTTCGTGGCCCGGCTGCAGGAACTGGGTGCCCGGGTGACGGTCCACGATCCCTACGTGCGCCCGTACCAGGGCAAACTGCTGGAGAGCATCCGGGGCAGCGATGCCGTCGCCGTGATGGTGGCCCACGACCAGTATCGAGACCTCGACCTGGGCGCGCTGCGGGCGCATGTCGCTCAACCCATCCTCGTCGATGGGCGGCACGTGTTCTCGTCGCAGCAGGCGCGAGCGGCAGGATGGGCGTACTATGGCGTGGGCAGCGGGCCGGTGGGCGCGTAGCGGGACCATCTTGCACAGAACCCTCCCTTTGAGTATACTGTGTATTATCTCAATGATCCGGGGGCCTGCCTCAGACCCTAAGGGTTTGGAGTGAAACCCTTAGGGTCTCCCCCCCCTGACGAACGCCACTGCACCAAGGGAGAACCCAATGGAAGATGAAATCGACCTGCGCAAGTACGTCCACGTCTTGCTTCGCTGGCGGTGGTGGATCGCCGGGCTTGCGCTGCTGGCGGCGGTGGCTGCGTTGGCGGTGAGCTTTCTCCTGCCCCCCTCGTACGAGGCAAAGGCGCTGGTGGCGATCACCCAGCCGCGCTACATCATGCAGTTCGATCCCCGCTTCGAGGCCGCGACCGACATCCTGCCTGTCTACAAGGCCTATCCCGAGCTGGCGACCGGCGACGAGCTGCTGGGGGACTTGCTGGCTGGGCTGAACCCCTTGCCGGAAGGTGTGGAGACGCTGGACGATCTGCGAGACCTTCTGGAGGCAGCGCTGGGCGCCGACCCGAGCGTGGTGCGCATGACGGCACGCGCCGGTGACCCAAGGGAGGCCGCGCGCATTGCCAACGGCTGGGCAGAGCTGTTCGTGGATCGAGCGAACGAGATCTATGGCGGTCAGAACGGGGAACAGGTGCGTTTCTTTGAGGGGCAACTGGCCGAGGCGCAGGGTAAACTCGAGGCCGCAGAGGGGGCACTGGTGGCGTTCCAGGCTCGCAACCAGGGGTCGAGCTTGAACGCAAAGCTGGGCTCTGCCCGGCAGGAACAGGCAGAGTACCTGGCCGAGCAGCGCGAGACCGTTCGCCTCTCCCAGGACATCGGGGGACTGCGCGCACAGCTTGCCACCCGGCAGGGTGGGGCAACGGCTACCCTGGGCGACGAACTGTCCGTGCTCAGGCTGCGCACCCGGGCGCTGGATTCGGCCGGCGCGGGGGCCCAGGGGCTCTCCGACATCCAGTTGCAGGTCGGCGAGCAAGGTACCCTTTCCGGACGGACGGTGGAAGAGTTGGTCGCCCTGCTCGACGCGCTCCAGGATGGGCTTGAGGGTAAGGCGGAAGAGGTCACTGCCCGCCTGGAAGCGCTGGAGCCGCAGATCTTGGCGCTGCAGCAGCAGGTGCAGGAAGTGGACAACGAAGCCGATCGCTTGACCCGCGCCCGGGACGTGGCGCGAGATACCTACCTGATCCTGACCCGCAAGGTAGAGGAGGCGCGCATCGCCACCCAGGACACGGAAAGAGAAGTGCGCCTGGCCAGCCGGGCCGCTGCACCGGAAAAGCCGGTGAGCCCGCGCAAAAAGCTCAACACCCTCGTGGGCGGGGCGCTGGGGCTGATGATGGGCGTAGTTGCGGCTTTCGCTAGGGAGTGGTGGCGGCAAGAAGCGACTCCTTCTTCCAAGGAGCAAGCATGAGAGGCCCGCTGATCCGGCGATCTCGGGCGGAGCGCGGGGTCGTACTGGACGCGATACAGAGCGCAGTGGAAGCCGATCCGGCGGTCCTGTTCGCCTACGTCTATGGTTCTTTTCTGATGGACAGGCCCTTCCACGACATCGATGTGGCGGTGTACCTGGATCCTGCGGATCCACGCGCCACGTGCTCTTTTCTGCCGGACCTGGCTTCTGATCTGGAATCGGTGGTTCATCTCCCGATGGATGTTCGCGTGCTGAATCAAGCCCCCCTGGGATTTCGTTATCACGTGTTCAGGGGAAAGCTCCTGCACAGCCGAGATGAGTCGCTGCGAGTGGCGTGCGTTGAGCGCACAGTGGGGCGATACCTGGATATAGAGCCTCTTCGGCGGCAGGCATTAAAAGAGGCGATGATGGGATGAGCCTGAACCTGGACTTGATTCAAAGCCGATTCCACGACATCGAGGAGTCCTTGGCGCGCCTTGAGCAGATCAAGGCCTTGTCAGAAGGCGATTTCCTGGCAGACCAGGATACACTCGACGTCGCCTGCTACCGCTTGTTGGTTGCGATCGAAGCTGCGCTTCAGATCTGCTTCCATATCAGCGCGCATAGGCTGAAGCACGTTCCAGAAGAGTACGCAGAGTGCTTTGCCCTCCTGGAGCAAGCAGGCCTTCTGCCTCAAGAGCTCAGTCAAAGCATGCAGAGGATGGCACGCTTTCGCAACATGCTGGTTCACGTATACTGGAAGGTTGACTACAGCCAGGTATATCGCATCCTTCAAGGACACCTGGACGATCTGAGGGCGTTTGTCCGGGCTATTGGGAAGCTGTTATGATCCTCCGGCGGTGAGCGATGGATGCGGACAGGTGCTCACCTTGCTCAAGAGAGCTGACACTGTGGAGAACACGAACCAGGCCACTCAGGTTAGGGACAGGAAAACGGGCATCGCAGCAAGCACGGTCCTTCCTCGCTGCCTTGTGTGGCTGGGCATAGTGGGTTCCTGTGCCGTGGGCGCGTGGCTGATCCTTCCTTCCCTCGTCGGTGCCTATCGCCTGGAGGCCGGTGGGCGGGCGTTGGTGAAAGCACTGGGCGGGACCGACTTGATGGAATGGTGGTACATTGGCCCAAGAACCGTCCAAGACCCCCAGGCTCTGCTGGAGGCCATCGCTCACCTACAAAAGGCCGACTCGCAGCCCCACGCTTGGCGACTGCTGGGGAGAGCGTGGGTCGCCCAGGGGGACGTCCTGCGAGGGGTCGATGCCCTGGAACGGGCCATAGTGTTCCGCCCGCTGGATCCGGTGGGTCGCCTGGAACTGGCAGCGGCCTATGAGTTGGTGGACCGGCAGCTGCAGGAAGCAAAGTACGTGGACCTGTTGGAAATCCTGCAGGGGGCCGTGATATCGACGCCGGGCACAGAAGGTGGGACGGCCTATCGACCCGAGGGCTGGGAAAACGAGTACGCGTATCCCACGGCTTTCAGTTTGCCGCCGGAATATGGGGAGCGTCCCACGCTGTTCCTGCACGCCGGATCGCGGGTGACCTATACGGTCGAGCTGACGCAGCCCGCTGTGCTGCGCTTTGGGATGGCCTTGGATCCCCGCTCGCTCGACTGGAGCGGCGATGGGGCGACGTTCGAGGTCTTTGTGGATGGGACGCGCGTTTTCCTGGAACACCTGGAGGTGGAGGTTGCTCGGGGGGGGTGGCAGGAGCGCGAGGTGGACTTGGCAGAGCATGTAG
>JADHXD010000121.1 GCA_016783145.1 Anaerolineae bacterium | reverse complement strand
CGTCAGTCGAGGGATCTCTGTCCAAGCTCAAGACGGACCGCATCGACATCCTTCTGATCCACCGTCCCGATCCGCTCATGGATGCCGACGAGGTGGCCGAGGCCTTCACGGAGCTGAGACAGTCCGGCAAGGTGCTTCACTTTGGCGTGTCGAATTTCACGCCCTCCCAGTTCAAGCTGCTGGCGTCGCGGCTGAGCTTCCCGCTGGTCACCAACGAGGTCCAGTTCTCGGTGATGCATCTGGACGCCTGGGCCGATGGCACGCTCGATCTCTGCCAGAGACTGCGCATCTCTCCTATGGCCTGGTCGCCTCTGGGCGGGGGCCGTCTCTTCCGCGAGGACACCGAGCAGACGCAGCGCCTACGCAAGGAAATGAAAGAGATCGGAGAGGAGCTTGGCGACGCGTCCATCGATCAGGTCGCTCTGGCCTGGATCTTGCGGCATCCCTCCAAGGTCATCCCCATCCTGGGCACCGGCGCGATCGAGCGGGTGAGAAGCGCCGTGAAGGCAGAGCAGCTCGAGCTGTCTCGCGAGCAGTACTTTCGGATTTGGACCGCATCTACGGGAGCCGGGCTCCCCTAGGTTCTCTGCCATAGCTGCCGCAGACGCGGCTCAGTTCGCTGCGGGGGAGGGACGACCCGCACGATCTGTACTGATCAGCGTCCATCACAGTCACACCGCTCACGCAGAAGGAGTAGAACAGTGAAACTCGCAGTTGAAATGGCTAATATCGGTGATGGCAGTCCGGAAGCCGTCATCCGGTACTGCAAAGACCTGGGAATCGAGGGCATTTCCGCCGGTTGGAGCGGCGTCCGTGGTTTCCAGGATAAGGGGTACGTCGAGGCCAGCGAGGTGAAAGCGCTCCGGGCCCAGATCGAGGATGCAGGCCTCGAGTTCGCATCGATGGTCGCCTGGCTCCCCTTGACCATCATCGCAGGAGATGCCGAAGCCAAGAGGCTGTTCGATGGGCTCCGGAAAAGCATGGAGGCTATGGCCGAGGCGGGGCCAGACACCCTGGTGGCCTTTGCACCGGTCCGCACGGATACGCCCTGGGACCAGCTCGTCAGCTTTTACGGGCAGTTTATGGACCTGGCGGAGCAAGGCGCGATTCGGGTCGCCACCCACACGCACGGCATCCTCAACAACTATGAGGCCCTGACGCGGCTTATGGAAGGTGCGCCCAGCCCGTACAACGGCCTCTGCTACTGCTCCGGCAACATCTGGCATGGCCACGGCGAAGGGATGTACGATGTCACCCGCAAACTGGGGGACAAGATCTTTTTCGTGCACATCCGCAACGTAAAGACGGGGATGGGCGAAAAAGAGTTCTGGCTCCACGAGGGAGACGTCGACATCCCCAGGGTCTTGCAGGTGCTCAAAGAGATCGGATACGACGGCTTTGTGCGGTCCGAGCACCTGCCGACAGATCGCTACCGGGACCACGTGCCGGCGGTCTCCGGCGTCTCGGACGTCGGCTCGGCCTGGTCGACGGGCTATCTGAGGGCGATCATGTAGTTGCGCCGCAAAGCCACCGCGTCCCCTGCGGCTGGGAGAGGTACCCGCGCGGCCTGCGCCTGATCGTCGTCCACGCCGCAGGCCGCGCGGGGGCATCTGTGGAGAAGCCGCACTGCACACGCCGGTTGGACCCGGTTCGAGCTGAGGCAGGTGCAGCGGCGGCGCGTTCTTGACAAAAGAGCCGGGTCGGGTATACACTGCAGGGATGCCCTTTGTCGGGGAGGCCATGCGGTTGACGCCGGGCGATCACAGGGAGGATGGTGGGCTATGCTGGGCTTGGAGGTGCGACAGCTTGGGAAATCAGACTACCAGGCAACATTCCTCGGGTTTGGCGCCCTGGAGATTGGCAGGAACTGGGGCCTGGGGAAAGGGAGCCAAGTCGAACGCCCATCAGAGGACGTGGCTGGACAGGTGCTGAATGCGGTGCTCGATCTGGGGATCAACCTCATCGACACCGCGAGTGCCTATCACGCCAGCGAACGACGGATCGGGATGTTTGTCGCCCATCGACGTCAAGAGTACATCCTGGCCTCCAAATGTGGTGAACACAGTCGCGAGCCGCACACCTACTATGACTTTGGCTACCAGGCGATCAAGGACTCGATCGATCGGAGCCTCGAACTCCTGCAAACCGACTGTATCGATCTGATGCAGATCCACTTTGGTCCCGACCCGGAGGTGGTCCTCGACAATGGGGAGACCGTGAGAGCGATGGTGGACGCTCAGAAGGAAGGCAAGATCAGGCTCCTGGGAGCATCGACCGGAGGCGGGATCGCGCGCCGGTGCATCGAGTCGGGCGACTTTGACGTGTTGCAGCTCGGCTATTCGCTCCTGTCTCGGAAGGATGAGGCGCTGGTTGACCTCTGTGGCCAACGAGGCATCGGCGTGCTGATCCGCGGCGGACTGGGTGCTGGAAGGCTAACGCCCCGAGTCTTGCCGCATATGAATGCGCTCGATCCGAACACACACGCCAAGATCAGCGCGCTTCTCGAACTGCTCGACGGGGACGCTGACCGGCTCGTGACCCTGGCGCTGAGGTTTCTCTATCGGAACCCCAATGTGACCTCTGTGCTGGCCGGCTCCAAGAACGCTGCGCACGTCCGCAAGAACCTGGAGATGCTAGAGCTGGACATCGACGAATCGCTGATCGACGAGGCCATTCACGTCACCTAGAGGTGACTGGGACAGCAAGGATCTCTACCTGGATGATCGCTTGGTAGACCCACCCATTTCGATGAAAGATGAGGAGGATGATGAAAGTCAAGATCGGTTTTGTCCCTTCCTACCGCTTCCGGTACACAGAGTGGTGCCAAAAGATGCGCGACGACTCGCTGGCGTCTTTTGCCCACATCCCAGGGATGGAAGTGGTGGTGCCCCAGGCTTCGCCCGATGGCGAGACCCTGGACGCAGCCAGAGGCCTCACGCCGCACGGAATGGTCCACAGCCTGGATGAGGCCGACGTGGTGGCAGAGTACTTTCAGATGAGCAAGGTCGACGGGCTGATCCTCTGCCCGCTCGACTTTGGCGACGAGCGCTCGGCATCCAAGATCGCGGAAAAGCTGGGCGTACCCGTGCTGCTCTATGCGACCAAGGAACCGCCGGGCCGCGATGACCCCGGTCTGGGCCGCGTGTCCGACTCGTACTGCGGCAACCTGTCGATGGCCTCCGGCCTCTACCGCCGCAAGATCCCGTTCCGCTATGCCGGCCTGTTCTTCCCGGATGAAGACCAGTTCAAGACCGAGGTGGAGACGTTCGTGCGTGCTGTGGCCGTGGTCAAAGGGCTCAAGGGCGCAAGGCTGGGACAGGTAGGCGTGCGCCCGCCGACGTTCGAGACGGTGGGTTACGACGAGACGGCGATGATCAAGGCGTTCGGCCAGAACGTCATCTATGCCAACCTGAGCGACATCGTCGCCGCAGCGAAAGCGCTGGACGATGACGACAAGCGGGTGTTGGCCGTCCTCGCCGACTTTGGGCAGCAGTTCAAGACAATCACCGTCGGCGATGCCTACCTGCTCAGCGCGTCCAAGCTGGAGGTAGCGCTCACCGAGTTCTGGACGCGGAACAAGCTCTCGGGGATGGCGATGCAGTGCTGGCCATCGATCGGGCGGGAGTTGGGCATCTCGTTGTGCACCACCTACGGTCGGCTGACCGGGAAGGGTATGCTCACCGCGTGCGAGGCCGACATCCTCGGCGCTCTGTCGATGATGGTCAACTATAGCGCCGCGCTGCACCAGACCGTGCCTCACTTTATCGACTGGACCATCCGCCACCGAGAGAACCCCAACCAACTGCTCGCCTGGCACTGCGGCAATGCGCCCGCTTGCCTGGCCGCGGATCCCGAAAAGACGGCGCTGCGTTCGCGCCGGGATATGAAGGGTGAGATGGAAGTACCGGAGCAAGACCCGGCAGCCGGGCTGTCCCAGTTCCAGATCAAGCCGGGCGTGGTGACCTTCTGCCGCATGGCCGAGTACGACGACGAGTGGAAGATGCTGATCGCCACGGGCGAAATCGTGCCCAGCGACGAGACGCTGGCTGGCACGTGGTCGTGGGTGCAAGTCAAGGACCACGACACGCTGTACCGTACGCTGGTCGAGGAAGGATTTGTCCACCACGCGAGCATGATCCACGGAGATCAGACCGGGGCCCTGCTCCAGGCGTGCACCTTCCTGGGCATCAAGCCAGTTGTGATCAGCTAGGCCGAACGTACAGGGCGAGCGGAGCGCATTCTGCTCACCCTGTACGTCCTATCGAGAACGAGGAGAATCGGACGGGCTTCTATGACAGAGTTCCCTCAAATCGTTGGACTGGGGTTGGCAACCCTCGACGTACTGATCCGTCTGCAAGATATGCCGACCTGGGAGCACGGAACACCGGTCAGTGGCTTTCGCTTTGACGGGGGCGGGTTGGTCGGCACGGCGATGGTCGCCGCGGCCAAACTGGGCGCGCTCGTCGGCTTTGTAGGCACCGCCGGCACCGATGAAGCCGCAGAGCTCAAGCTTCGCTCCTTTGTCGAGTCTGGGGTCGATCTGAGCCGTCTCGTGCGGCGCGACGGACCCGAGGATCAGATCGTGCTCGTCTACGTGCACGCGGACACAGGGGAGCGGGTCTTTTCCGGGGTACGCGGCGGGCGGCGCGAGCCGCTTCGATCGGAAGAGCTGGACGAGGAATACATCACGTCAGCAGACTACCTGCACATCGACGGCCTTTTGCACCACGAAGCGACCCTGCAGGCGGTCAAGTGGATGCACGACGCAGGCAAGACAGTGGTGATGGACGGCAGCAAGACCGACCGCCCGGTGAGCGAGAGGCATCGACAGATCATTCCCTACGTCGATGTGCTGATCACCGGCGAAGGGTACGCCCGGGGGCTGACCGGCCTCGATGACATCTGGCAGGCAGGGCGGGCAGTGCTGCAGATGGGCCCGCGCATCTTTTGCGAGACCGTTGGCGATCGAGGTTGCTACACGGTCACGCACGACGAGCAGTTCCACACGCCGGCCTTCCAGGTGGACGTGGTCGACACGACCGGCGCGGGAGACGTGTTCCACGGTGCATACATCGTGGCCATGATGCGCGGTTGGTCGCCGCGCGGATGCGCCCTGTTCTCGACCGCCGTCTCTGCGCTCAAGTGCACCGCGCTGGGCGGGCGTGCCGGTATCCCCACCTTTGAGCACACGATAGAGTTCCTTCAAGCGCGCGGCACCGATCTAGACGCGTGACACACAGCGCGCACCATACACGTGTCACGCTGGCTGACTCTCAACCTGAAACGGAGTGAACACACTATGCCCTTGGTATCGATTCTGGATGAACTGAAAAAGGCACAAGCGGGCGGATATGCACTGCCCTGTTTTGACACCTTTGAGATGCACGGCACGATGGGTATCTTTGACGCCTTGGAGGCCAAGCGTGCCCCGGCGATGATTGGCCTCTGGTCTGGCATGTTTGACCGTCCCCACCCGCGTGCCTTTGCCGACTATGTGCGAGCGATGGCTGAGGAGGCAACGGTGCCCGTGTCGATCATCCTCGACCATGGGGCCAGCTTTGAGCACTGCATCAAGGCCCTCGATGCAGGCTTTTCTGACGTCATGTACGACGGATCCAAGCTGCCCTTTGAGGAAAACGTTGCCAACACAGTATTGGTCGTGCGTGCCGCACACGCAGTTGGCGCAGCCGTAGAGGCGGAGCTCGGCCACGTGGGGACAGGGCGCACCTACCAGGAGTTCGGGGCGCAGGGCAAGGGCTTTACCGAGCCGGACACGGTCGTCAGGTTCGTCGAGGAGACGGGCGTGGACTTTTTGGCGGTCGCCGTGGGCACCGCGCACGGGCTGTACGACGGCGAACCCAAGCTCGCCCTGGATCTGTTGGCCGAGATCCGCGAGCGAGTGGACATCCCGCTGGTCTTGCACGGCGGGTCCGGGCTGGCCGACGAGCAGTTCCGCGCAGCGATCGCCGCGGGCATCCAAAAGGTCAACATCTTTACCAACCTCGCCGTCGGGGCCACGCAGCGGCTGCTGCAGCACGCCAAGGAAGAGAACGCATCCGTGTTCAGCATGACCGGGCAGGTCCGCCAGGCGTTCTGTGGCGAATGCGAGCGGCTGCTGGACGTCTTTGGCTCGACAGGCAAAGCCTAGGTCGCGCTCTGAGCGTCTATGCTCAGGACAAGCGTGCCGTCGCACACGGCAGAATAGACCACAGAAAGGAACAGCGGTGGAACGAGCAAAGATCGGTGTGATCGGCTGCGGGCGAATCAGCCCGCAGTATCTGGACAACCTGGCCCAGCGGCTCCAGTTCTGCCTGGACGTCGTGGCCTGTGCAGACATCATTCGCGAGGCCGCCGAGCGCCGGGCTGAGGAATACGGCATTCCAAAGGTGTGCAGTGTCGACGAGCTGCTGGCCGACCCTGAGGTCGAGATCGCCGTCAACCTGACCGTCCCGGCGGCGCACTATGAGGTGAGCATGGCTGCGCTGGCGGCGGGCAAGCACGTTTACACGGAAAAGCCGCTGGCCGTGACCCGCGAGGAAGGCAAGACTCTGATCGAGACGGCCCGGAGCAAGGGGCTGCTCATCGGCGGCGCACCAGACACGTTCCTCGGTGCGGGCCTGCAGACCTGCCGCAAGCTGATCGATGAAGGCTGGGTGGGCAAGCCGATCTCGGCCCAGGCGATCATCGCCACGGGGGTACACGTCGAGCGCTATCACAAGATCGGTGTCGGCCCGATGTTTGACATGGGTCCCTACTATGTGACCGCGCTGGTGGCTCTGCTGGGCCCGGTGGTGCGGGCGACCGGTTCGGCCCAGATTCCGTTCCCGACCAAGTTCAACCCCGACACTTCGCGGCCCGACTTTGGCCAGCCCTTCACCGTGGACACGCCCACCAACGTTTCCGGCGTGCTCGACTTTGAGAGCGGCGCGGTCGGCGTGGTGACCACGACGTGCGAAGTGCTGGGCTACAAGCCGCGGCTCGAGATCTATGGTTCGGAAGGCATCCTGACCTGCAATGACCCCAATATGTTCGGTGGGCCGGTGTACATCGAGCGACGCGGCGGCGAGCGGCGTGAAGTGGCGCCAACGCACTACTGGAACGACCGCAACCGCGGGCTGGGCGTCGCGGATATGGCCTACGCCATCCGCAACGGACGCCCGATGCGCGCCAGCGGCGACCTGATGGTTCACGTCCACGACATCATGCACGCCATCCACGATGCATCGCGCGAGGGGGTACACGTCGCGCTGCAGAGCCGCGTCGATCGCCCTGAGCCCTTCCCTGCCGGTTTCAAACCGGACATCTTTGCATAGCAAACTGGTATCTTCTCAGAGAGTGGGGAACTGGGTTCAGACTTCCGAAGTCTGCCAGACTTCGGAAGTCTTTCCCCCGAAGCATTGAGATGATACGTAAACTGCACGAATAGATCGAACAAGGAGACACAATATGAGCAGCTCGTATCACAACAAGATCCTGCGCGTCGACCTGACGCAGGGCACGATCACCGTGGAGGAGCCTGGCGCGGTCTATATGCGTCGCTACATGGGAGGCTGGAACCTCATCGCTGACGTCCTACTCCGAGAGGTCCCCGCCGGTGCTGACCCGCTCGGGCCGGAGAACGCCCTTGTCTTCGCCCCTGGCGTCCTGACTGGCTTGGCCATCTCGGGGGCCTCGCGCAACGCCGTGGGGGCCAAGTCTCCGATCACCGGAGGATTTGGCGCATCCGAGGTGGGCGGCAACTTTGGCGCCCAGCTCAAGCGAGCCGGCTTTGACGCACTGATCGTCAAGGGAGCGTCCAAGGCACCGGTCTATCTATGGATCTCTGATGGTGAGTGCGAGATCCGAGACGCCTCGCACCTCTGGGGCAAAGGCACCAAGGATACCGAGGCGGCGATACGGGAAGAACTGGGAGACGACCGCGCCGAGCTGTCCATGATCGGCCCCGGCGGGGAGAACGTGGTGCAGTATGCCTGCGTGATGAACGGCCTCAAGGACGCTGCTGGACGCAGCGGCATAGGCGCCGTGATGGGCTCCAAGAAGCTGAAAGCGGTGGCCGCGCGCGGCACAACCAGCGTGGAGGGAGTCGATCCCGACGCGATCCGGGAGATGGCCCGCCGCGCCGCGCAGGAGGTCCGCGATGGGACGCGAGCTTCCTGGGCGGCCACCGCCGGAACCGGCGGCACCGCACTGGAGGGAGGCATCATCTCCGGCAATATGCCTATCCGCAACTTTCGCGACGGCGAGTTTCCCGAGATCAGCGGCCTGGAATTCATCATGGACAAGATCGGCATCCGTATGGAGGGCTGCTGGGCCTGCGCGGTGCGCTGCAAAAAGGTCGTCCAGGCGCAAGAGCCCTACGAGGTCGATCCCGACTATGGGGGCCCGGAATACGAGACCATCGGCTCGCTGGGCTCCACCTGCGGGGTGAGTGACATCGTGGCCGTGTCCAAGGCCAACGTGCTCTGCAACGACTATTCGCTCGACACGATCGGCGCGGGCGTGACCATCGCCTTTGCGATGGAGTGCTTTGAGAATGGACTCCTGACTCTGGAGGACACGGAGGGCATCGACCTGCGCTTTGGCAACGGTGACGCGATGATCCAGATGGTGATCAAGATCGCCAAGCGCGAGGGCTTGGGCGACATCCTGGCCGATGGCCTACTGCCCGCAGCGGCCAAGATCGGAGGGGGCGCCGAGCGCTATGCCGTGCACGCCAAGGGACAGGCCCAGCCCATGCACGAACCGCGGCTCAAGCGCGGCCTGGCCATCGGCTATGCCCTGTCTCCCACAGGTGCGGACCACTGCCACTCACTGCACGACACGGGCCTGGTCTACCCAGGCGAGGACGGGTTCGTGCAGAGCGGGCAGCTTCGGGGCATGGGTGCTCTCGAGGCTATGGACCTGGAGAGCCTGGGGCCGGAAAAGGTCCGGGCCGTGATCTACAACTCTATGTCCTCGATCATGCAGAACTGCCTGACGATCTGCAGCTTTCCTGGCTGGAGCCTACGCGACCTGACGGACATGGTTCACGCCGCCACCGGTTGGGACGTCAGCGAATTCGAGCTGCTCAAGCTTGGCGAGCGGGCGATGACCTTGGCCCGCACGTTCAACACGCGCGAGGGACTCACCGTCGAGGACGACCAGCTCTGCCCGCGGAGCTACAGCCCGACCCAGGGCGGCGCTCTCGCAGAGGGCGGCATCGACATGGAGGAGCTGCGTGAGGCAGTGCACACCTACTATGGGATGATGGGCTGGGACCGGGAGACCGGCGTGCCCACCGTCGAAAAGCTGCAGGAGTTAGGGGTTGGCTGGGCAGCGGAGCATCTCCCGGATAGCGGAGACTAGAAAGGTGAGAGGACGGATATGAAGATCGGATGCGGAGGCATTACGTGGGGCACGTTCGCGCGCCAGCACAACGTCGAGTTCCCTCGGGAGCAGGTCCTGTCCGAGATCGCTCAAGCCGGCTATGAGGGCATGCCGGTCGGCGGTCGAGACGGGCAACCCGCCGAGGAGATCGTGGCCTCTTTGGCGCAGTACGGGCTCGTACCCGCTCCCGGATACCTGGGAGCGAGCTTCTGGGAGGTGGACCAAGAGGAAGAGATCGTCGCGCGAGCCGAGGTGGCGGCTCGACTGTCGCAGCAGGTAGGCTGTACAGAGATCTATGTGGCGGCCAGTCCGCTGACTCGTAGGGAAGCATCGGGCCACGTCCGCCCTGAAGACGCCCTTCCCGAAGAGGCGTACAAGCAGTTCGCCCGTGCGCTCAACCGCGTCGGAGAAATCTGCCTCAAGCACGGCGTGCGGGCCTGCTTTCACAACCACGTCGGCAGCGTGATCGAGACACGAGCCGAGATCGACACGCTGTTCGGGCTGGTCGACCGGGGCCTGGTCTTTCAGGGCCCGGACATCGGTCACCTGGCGTGGGCAGGCGCGGATCCAATCCAGTTCTGCCGCGACTATGCGGACAGCATCCTGTCTGTGCACGTCAAGGACATCGATCCCGTCGTGCTCAAGGAGGGCGTCGCGGCATCGTGGGACTATGGCACCTTTTCCCAGCACGGTATCTTTGCCGAGCTGGGCGAGGGATTCGTCGATCTGCCCGCGATGGTTGATGTCCTCAAGGGCGTCGACTACCAGGGTTGGCTCATCGTCGAGACGGACGTGACGCAAAAAGCGACGCCGCTGGAGAGCGCGGTCATCAGCCGCAATTACCTGAGGAGCATCGGGCTGTAAGAGGCCGAGACACATCAGGGCGGCACCATGCACAGCGAAGAATGATCCACAGCGCGCCGAGAACCGGGTTCTCGGCGCGCTGTGATGAACCCACTGGGCTCCGGCAGGTCACGCTGCCCGCTACTCTGGCAGCGGCAGGTCAGGTTTGCCGTAGAAGTGGCGGTTAAAGATGCTCCAGAAGCGATCGCCGCTGTAGCGGATCGTGTGCGCATCGACTCGCTCCGCGCCCGGCCTGAGTTGCTCGGGCCACGGTTCCTCCCGCACGATCTCCATTGTGAGAGGGCCCTCCAGCATGAGCGGCGCGATCTCGCCCGCCGCGGACACCGCTTCCTGGATGCAATCCCGGATCAGCGCGCGCGCATCCACGGGGGCAAGATGGATCGCACACGTGATGGCGAGACCCGTCTTGACCGGCGCGGTGACCATCCCCGGAACCCAACCCTCCGCCTCTCGACAGGCGTGAGCATCCCCGGAGGAGAAGATCCAGGGGATGCCCAGCTCGCCCGCCAGGAGAGCTGCCTGCTCCATCTCGCCGAATTCCCGGCCATTGATCCGGTACGTGTAGCCCCGGCTCTGCGTGTGCGCCAGGCAAGCGTTGGGCGTCCCGGCCATCGCATGCATACCGACCTGAACCAGGGCATCGAACCGCGGTGAGATACCGACCATCCAACTGGGACGGCCCACGCCCCGGGCGATCGTGACCCCAGAGACCAGTCCCTCGACGAGGATCGTCCTGCCCGCGCCGTGGGCATCGTTCACCAGGACCTCCTCGACGCCCTCCGCGAATAGGCCCTCTGCCGCCGCGTTCACCTCGCCCGTCAGCAGGCGCTGCATCTCGGCCCGGTCCGCAACGCCCCTGGCCTGAGAAGCATCGTCGCGACCACGAGGGTCCCAGTCATCGACCCCGGCAACACCCTCCAGGTCCGTGACCACGTACACCGATCGGATGCGTTTCACCCCTTCCTCCTTTCACAGAGCCGTAGTGGCGGCTTCAGCCGCTCTTGGTGCGCCCGCACCCGGCCAGCGCGTAGCCTGACCTGCTGGAACGAACAGTCGGGCCACTCGATATCCCGCCCGGAGCCGTAGTGGCGGCTCCCACCGCTCTGGGCGCGCCCGCACCCAGCCAACACGTAGACTGGCTTACCGGCATGAGTGCACCGTGAGCCAGGTCACTCTAGCTTTCTGAGCCTGGGCATGATCAGCCAGACGACGACAAAGACCAGGGCGAACAATGCGCCCTGGGCAGTGATCACCACCGGAACGCCAAATCTGTCCGCGACCGCGCCCGCCGGAACCGTCCCAAGCTGCGTCAGCCCAAACATCATCATGTAGGCGCTCATCACCCGACCCAGGTAGGCCGAATCGCAGTTCATCTGCAGCAAGGTACGGTTCGTGACCATGCAGATGTTGCCCATCGCACCGACAACAGCCAGCAGGACAAGCACCAGGGCAAAGACCTGGGTGTTGGCAAAGGCAACGAGGGCAAGCCCCATAACGACCCCCGCTACAAGCATGAGCTTGCCCTTGCGCTGGAAATCCCCAAGTGAGGCGAGGACAAGCGAACTGATCAGCGAGCCGGCCCCCGGGGCAGCCGATAGAATGCCCAGCCCACTGGCATCCATGCCCATCACGTCCTGCGCGTACTTGGGCATCAGCGTCCGGTAGGGCATCGCCAGGAAGCCCCTGGCAAAGACCAGCGCCAGAAGGGGAATGAGGACCGGGCAGACCCGGATGTACTTGGCCCCATCGTAGATGTCAGACCACACCGAGCGCGTCCCCGGGTCGGTCGTTCCGGTCCGCGGGAGTTTGAACAGCGTCAGGAATACCACCACGTACAGCAGGGAGATGCCCAGATAGACGGCCCCGATCCCGACCGTGTCGATCAAGTAGCCGGCCAGAGGAGCTGCAAAAATGCCTGCCAGCCCCATGCCCACAGAATTGAGCGACACGGCGTTGAGCAGCGTCCGGCGGTCGACTAACTGCGCCAGGTAGGCATTCTGAGCGGGCATCATGATCGCGAACAGAACGCCGCGAAAGAGCGAGTACACGGCCAGGTGCCAAACCTCGACGGCCCCCGACGCCACGAGGGCAGTGAGTGCCAGAGAGCTCAAGGCCATAGCACCCCTCACCCATAGGAGGAGCTGTCGTTTCTCGATGCGGTCCGAGATGACCCCTCCCCACGGGGAGAGGATCGAGTTAGAGATGCTCCAGCCCGCACTGACCCAACCCAGGGCAAGGGCGGACCCGGTGATCTCGTACACCAGCCACCCCTGGCCAACCCCGCCCATCTGCATCGTCGCCGATGAGGCAAGCATCCCCAGCCAGTACCAACGAAAATGCCGGTCCTGGAGCGAGCCAAAGGTGTCAAGCCGCCGCCGTACGCCGGAGGTGGTCATCGTCTATGTCCCCTTCTTGGCCTCAATGAAGCGCCCTGCCACAGCGGCTCGCCACCGTGGCACAAGTGCGCCCGGTCTCGAAGCGGCAAGAACCTGGCTGTGCCCGGTCTTGGGACAATATAGCATGGGACGCCCCAGGCCACCAACTGGACTGCCGCAGTGGGCACAGAGCATCACTACGCGAGCAGAACCACCCATTGCACTCTCGCACAACCATGGTTAGCACTCCTACTGAGCGCCGAGCCTCAGCTCGGCGCGAAGCAAAGACGTCAAGCGCAGTTGGGTGAGAGCGCCTCAGGACCTTGGGCGAGGTGCGTGCGCCCAGGGAGATAGAACTCCCCGGGCACACTTTGCAGAGGCCACAGAAACCGCAGAGACAGTCCAGATCGCCACGGTGGTCCCGCGGTGCAGGTCAGCCTGGCCGAGTGCCTGCTGCGACAGAGAAGACCAGTTTGATAGCTGTTCCAACGATCAGGGCAGATTGCCGACCACGTCAAACGTGTCAACGATCTGGCTGAAGGCATCGATGTCGGCTTCTGTGACGACCTGGGTCAGGACCCAGACGATGAACGCTCCACTCTCAGGCATGGCGGCCGTGCTGATGATGCTGGCTTGAACGCTGCCGCAGTCGGTGTACAGGTCGTAAAAGCCGACATAGACGCCGTCGTCATACTCGTATCGCCCATCATACGTGCACTCATCGCTGAAATCGGCGTTGTCGAGGAGGGTGTTCACGTCGTATTCCTGCAGCAGCACCCTAGACGCGCCAAAGAAGACCCCTGGCGTGGTGAATGTACCCACAAAGCCCTCCAGATCGCTGGAGGCGGCAACGGACGCGCCGATCTCTTGCCCATTGCGCACCCATGGGCTCCCATCCACGTCGCTCCATTCCTGGGGCACCTCAACCTGGAGGACGCCAAAGTCATCGGTGACGAGCACGTACCCGGAATACGCCGCGGTGCTTGGCTGGCCTGGCGCCGTCTGCGGGGTGGGCACGACCGGGATCGACACCACCTCGAGCGCGCGCCCGTTGAGCTGCCCTTCGAGCCGCTCCCCGGTAGGCGTGCGATACACCTCGATCTTCAGGGTATCGCTGGCGCTGTGGCTGCGCAGGATGTCGCAGTAGTCGGACATCGTGCCATCTTTGGACAGGATCAGACCCTCCAGCCGGATGATAATGTCTCCCCCCTTCACGCCGGCACCATCCGCGGGCGAGCCAGACTCGACAGAAGAGACCCAGATACCAGACAGGCCCTCGTCCGTGATAAAGGCGGTGCCGTTGACACCGACCGAGTTCACGTCCCGTCCCGCGCGCATCTCGTCGATCACCTTCAGCGCTTCGTTACGACCAATGGCAAACTGCTGGATGGTATCCGGGTTGCCGGCATAGTGGACGGCGACCACCTTGCCATCTCCCGTCACGATCGGTCCCCCAGAACTGCCCGGGTTGGTGCTCGCATCGTGCTGGATCACAGAGTCCACCGATGCCCAGCTCGTCTCGCCGGATGCACGTTCCTTGGCGACGATTCCGCGGGTGAGCGTGTACTCGGGGTCACCCAGTGGGAAGCCCGCCGCATAGATGTCAAGCCCGGCAGAGACCTGACCGTCGTACCACTCAAGATAGGGAAATCCCTCGCCATCGATGTCGATGACGGCCAGATCGGAGCACTCGGAGACACCCAGAACTTTGGCGTTCCGCGGCTCGCCCTCGCCGCCGATCCACACCCTGAGAAGCGCCGCGCCCGTGACCACGTGGTTGTTGGTCACCGCGAGCCCCGACTCGTGGATGATAAAGCCCGAGCCCGAGCCCCCGGAATTCACCTGCAGGCCGACCCCGGGGACGGCAAAGGCACCTTGGGCCTCGATGTAGATGACGGCACTCCTGACGCCCTCCAGCGACGAGATACGGGCATCGGGAGTCGGAGTGGGCGTTGGGGGCAAAGTGGCGGTTGGCGGCACAGCGGTGGCAGTTGGCGGCACCGTGGTGGCGGTGGGTACAGCGGTAGGCCGCAGCTTGCCGAGACAGCCGGTCAGAGTCAGCACGGCGACGAGCACAAAGACCTGCACGGATCTCGAATGGGTGTTGCGCATTTCTCCTCCTCCTGTTTGGGTGGGGATGCGGAATACGGCAAGATGCCGGTGCTCCCGTGCGTCACGCACGAGAAGGCTCAGCGCCCAGGCCGTTCTCTCGCGAGAGTCGATGGCGGTCCGATGTGACGCGCCTGACGGCGCAATCCTTCAGCGCCCGCTGCTGGGGAGCTTGGGCTACGGGCCGACCTGTACTGATTTGATTATACAATGGCCGTCTGGCTCTGTCAACAGTCGCTGGCCCGTCGCTACTGGTATTGCAGAAACGCCTGGTACAGAGCGATGACATTGTCCAACGGCGTCTCCGGCATGATCGAATGGCTTGTACCCCCGATATAGCCACCATCATATCTTCCGAACAGATCTACCAGGTTGTCGACTTCCCCCCTGACATCCTGCGGGCTGCCGTGGATCAGCGTTCCCTGGACATCCACGCCGTCGTTGAAACACACCTTTCCCCCGTACTCTCGGGCCAGAACGCGAACGTCCATCGCCTGGGGTTGCACCGGATTCAGGACATTCAGACCGGCGTCGATCAGGTCCCCCAAGATGGCTGTGATGTTGCCGCACAAGTGCATCCACACGTGTGCCCCGCCGCTGCGGACGCCGCCAAACATGGCCTCATAGGCAGGCCTGTAGAACCTGCGCCAGTCATCCGGGTTCATCAGCGTGGTCCTTTGGCTGCCCCAGTCGTCCGAAAAGTGCACGGCATCGACCCCGCGCGCTGTCCACTGGTCAATGATCGCCAGGTTGTACTCGACGACCCGGTCTCGCAGCCGGCCAAAGCTCGCACCTTCGAGGTAGGGATCCATCAGCATGTGGTCAAAGCCGCGCAGCATCCACAGGCGTTCAAAGAGCGTGAACCACACCCGCGCGCGGACGTATTTCCCTGGGAGGGCAGTATACTGATTACTGTGTAAAAAGCGGGAACCAGTATCCGGTAGCTCCCCATCTAGCCGTGGTCACGAACACCGATGAGCGACAAGCGCTTTGGTGGCATTCGAGGGGCGTCCTCGCCGTCTTGGCGGTTTCCAGGGCGGTGGAGATACCCGAAAAGACAACCGTTCTTTGACAGTCCATAGATGGTCGGTGATGCCAGCAGCAACACCTGCACTGCGCGCAGGCGCAAGTGTCGCAGGCGTCCTGCGAAGCCAGCGTCGCAGGTTGTTGGGCGGACAGCACGACACACGCAGACTCTTGTGATAGGTGCACAAGTTGTAGACCGTGCCCACCAAGTACATCGCGTGGTGCAAGGTAGTCGTTTGCTGTGCCAGCGCGCGGCCACGACGAACCAGCGCTGTGATACGCGATCGAAAGGTGGCATTCAAGCGCTCAATGTAAGCGGTGTTGATCAGTCCACCGCCTTGGGTCTTGTGCAACAGGACATCGATTTGCGCTTGAGTTCCCTGCACGATGCGATGCGCCACAGCTACCACGTGCTTGCGGGCATATTGCTTGACCCACCTGAGCGATTGCAGATACCGTCCCAGGGTCGCAAACGAGGACGCCCTCGCTTGCCCCTGCGGATAGGCTCTCGGAAGACATGCCGTATAGCGCGCACGTATGCTGGACATCCATCGACACAGAATAGCAATGAGCGACATAAAGTACTATGGCGAACCTTCTGCATCAAAGCGACGATCAACTGCATATCCCGAGAGGTGCTGAGCACACCGCCCAGCCAAAGGCGTGTCTGCACCTGGATCGCCATTGCCAGGTAGTGACGTCCCTCATCCCGGACAGCGTCCACGATCTTGACGATGTTGGGGTGATCGAGCACACGCAGCGTCTGGCCTTCGCGCATAAAGCGGGCCACAACGTCCGCGTCACTGGCGACGATGTGGGG
>JADHXD010000120.1 GCA_016783145.1 Anaerolineae bacterium | reverse complement strand
AGACCTTCAAGTCGACTCACCTCGATCCCGGGGGGTTTGCCGAGTACGTCCGGGTGCCCGCCCTCAACGTGGCGCGGGATGTCCTCAGGCTCCCGCCTGACATGTCGTACGTCGCAGCCACCATGATCGAGCCGGTGGCTACCTGCATCAGAGGGATCGAACGCGCCAATGTCCAGACCGGAGACACGGTCATCGTGCTCGGCGGGGGGGTGACCGGCCTGATCCACTTGCAGCTCTGCCGGCTCTTTGGAGCGGCAAAGGTCGTGCTCACCGATTTCTCGGACTACCGCCTGGGGGTAGCTCGTCAGCTCGGGGCAGACCTCGCGTTGGACGCGCGCACAGATGTGGCCGCCGCTCTGAGGGACGCGAATGAGGGGCGGCTGGCGGACGTGGTCATCGTCACCGCCGGCAGCATCAGCGCGATGGAGCAGGGATTGGCCCTGGCTGGGGGAGGCGCGACGGTTCTCCTCTTCGCCCCCTCCTCGCCCAAGGCCACTCTCCCGGTCAGCCCCCATCGCCTCCTCTTTTCCGAGATCACGGTCGTATCCAGCTACTCTTGCTCTCCTCAGGAAACCCGGCAAGCTCTCAGGCTGATCCAGGGGGAGCGACTCAACGTCGAGGACCTGATCACGCACCGGTTTGACCTGGCTGGGGTCGGCAGCGCGATCGAGCTTGCAGCCAAGGCCAACAACTCGCTCAAGATCGTGATCACGCCCTGAGTGACGGCCTGCCGGCGCAGCGGGCCAAGACCCACAGCACCGCTGGCAGCCAGGCTCAATACCATTCGTAGAAATCTGCGTCGCAGGAGGGTAATCAACGTGACAAACAAGGCGATCTTGCTCAACCCAGAGGATTCGGTGGCGACAGCGCTCACCGATCTAGAGAAAGGGGAATCGATCCGCGTATCTCTGGACCACATTACCATCGATGTCATCCTCTGCGAAGACATCGGGTTCGGTCACAAGTACGCGCTCAGAGATATCGCCAAAGGAGGAGAGATCCTCAAATACGGCCTGCCCATCGGCAAGGCTCTGTCCGACATCCGTGCCGGGGAATGGGTGCACGTGCACAACTGTCGCGGTGAGCGCTTTGGATTCCACCGAGAACAATATGGCCTGAACGCCTGAGTCTCCACACAACACCGACACAGAGGTAGAAATGAACATACTGGGATATCTTCGGCCAGACGGCCAGATCGGCATCCGCAACAAGGTCTCTATTATCTACACGACTGACTGCTCACGCGTGATAGCACAGAGGCTCCAGTCACTCTTTCCCGTGGGCACGCAGCTCTTTGGCTATCCGGGCGGCTGCGCGCTCCGCGAGGGCCCCTTGCACAAGATCGTTGCCCTGGGCACTCATTCCAGTTCGGCCGCCGCTCTCGTCGTCGGCCTGGGCTGCGAGGGCACCGACGCCGACCTGGTCGCCGAAGAGATCGCTCGATCAGGCCGGCCGGTGGGTGCCATCAAGATCAACCAGGAGGGCGGCGACCTCAAGACCATCGAAAAGGGATCGCGCATCCTGGTGCAGATGCTGCAGTACGCCTCGATGGTCGAACGGGCGAACATGACCCCGTCTGACCTGATCGTCGGGCAGGAGTGTGGCGGCTCCGATGCGACCTCCGGACTGGCCTCCAACCCGATCACAGGCGTCGCCGCTGACCTGCTCATCGAAGCGGGAGGTACCTACATGCACGCTGAGACCTCGGAGCTCTTGGGCTGCGCCGACATCCTGGCCGAGCGTGCAGTGAATGACCAGGTGGCTCAGGAGATCCGGGAAGTCATCGCGGAGGCCGAGCGCGGGTGCTTTGCGCAGGGGCGTTTCTCGTGGGGATACGGCAACATCATGGGCGGGCTCACGAGCATCGAGGAAAAGTCCTATGGAGCCTTGAGCAAGTCAGGCACCAAGCCGCTGCAGGGAGTGCTGCGCAGCTATGGGTTGCCTCCCGGAAAGGGATACTATGTCCAGATCGGCGAACCGGGATCGGGGTTCTTTCACGGCGACCCCGAGGGAATCAACCAGTTCGCAGCACACGGCGCACATATCGGGCTGTTCACGACCGGCTGCGGCTCTACGGCGGGCGGGCTGATCCCCGTCATCAAGGTCATCGCCAACCCCAAGCGGGCGCAGCTCATCGCCGACAACGCGGACTTGGACGCTACGCCGGTCATCCGAGGAGAAAAGACCATCCAGGGGATGGGGGTGGAACTCTACGCAGAGATCCTCGCCGTGGCGGGAGGCAAACTGACCAAGTCAGAGATCTATGGGCACTTTGAGGCCTGAAGAAGCGCTCGCCAGCGCGCTTTCGCGCGCATAGGAGACCTCAGAGGCGCGGGCGCTCACGGGACGTGTATCCCTTGGCCGCCCGCGCCACGATCACCCCAGCGGGGACGGACGCCTCCTGCTTGACAGCGCACAGGCCTGGGGCGTATGAGACCCCTCACCACGTCCGCTCCTTTAGATATTCCTGGATCGCGCCCTTGGGCACCGGCAGCTCATCGATGTGGTCTTCCAGCCACCGGGAGAAATCCTCCTCGATGTCATCTGTCCACTGCCGGTCGATCTGCCCCGGCGTGTACACCCCTTCCCGCAGGCGGATCTTGCCAAACGCGTCCCGCAAGCGGATGATCTCGGACGTCTTGACCACTTTCTCCGCCAGGTGCGGCGGGATAAAGATCACCCCCGCCCGCTTGCCGAGCACAACGTCCCCCGGCATCACGGTGGCTTGTCCGATCCGCACCGGCGTGTTCACGCCCAGGAGCATGATCGTTGGCGAAGCATACGACGGGTGCCAGCCGCGCACATAGCTGACAAAACCCGGGATTTCCTGGATGCCCTCCAGGTCGCGCACAGCGGCGTTGTGTACCACGCCGTTCCCCGAGTTGGCAAAGATCGCTGTCGAGAGGTTGTCCCCGATGACTGGACCTTGCTCGATCTTGCCGTAGACGTCGGCAACATAGACGTCCCCGGGGACCAACATGTCGATCGGCCAGGAGATCTGGTCACCGATACACCCGCACCGATCTCCTTTCTCCTCCATGACCGTCCTCATCACCGGACGCCTGGGCATGTACATTGCGGTGAGCGCTCTCCCGACCAAGACCTGCCCCGGGTGTGTGCACTGCCAGTTTCCCTCATACTGCCAGTGATAGCCTGCGCCGCGCAATACCCCCCAGGCCTCCGTGATCGTGACCTGTCGCATCCGATCCAGGATGTCATCAGGGACTTGGGGGCGACCGTCCGGGAAGCGGTCTCCCTTTCATTCTGGGGTGTACTCGACGAGTTCCTCCCTGGACAGGTTCAGTGGTGCGAACTTTACCATTCTTTCATCCTCCATCTAGGTTGTGCCCAGAGTCGGGCCTCTCATCGATCCCTATGTGCCTCGCATGGCTGTCTCGAGGACACTGTGGCACAGCTCGACCGACTGCAGAACCTCCGCCGGAGAGGGCGAGGGAGCGCGGCCCTCGCGGAGAGCGGAGAGGAACGCGACGGTCTCATCGTACGCGCCATTCCGCACATACCCTGGCAAGCCATGCGCCGGCTCATCCTCGACGACGAGCCGGCCGCCCTCCCAGCAGCGCACCTCTCCAGAGCCGTACTCGCCTGTCGCCGCAAACGCACGATACCCCGCGCCCGCCAACTCGTACGTTTCTGCCGTGCACCCCGCTGTTGGCAGCACCTCCAGCAGACCCAGGGCGCCGCTCTCAAAGGTGAAGCGGATGGCGTACCACGGCACACCCTCGACCGGGCGGACCTCCGCCTCACATTCGCGCACATCCCCCGCGATTCCGCGCATCGCGTCCACAGTGTGCATCGCGGTGCCGTACATGAACTCCGGTTCGCGGCGGTCGACTCGGACGATCGCGCCTCGCACGTATTCCACGTGGCGATCCCCTGCCCAGTCCAGGGCTGCGCAAAGGGCGGGGTCAAAGCGCCGGTTCATGCTTACCATCACCTGCGCCCCGGTCCTCTCCACAAGGTCGACGATCTCGCGCGCCTCGCCTACCGTGGCTCCCGGTGGCTTTTCCATCAGCAGTGGTACCCCGGCCCGAATCACCCGGGCGGCGACCTCCGTGGTCACCGGGATGGGCGTGACGGCGACGCACGCATCTGGTCGCTCGCAAAGCAGCATCTCATCGAGGTCGGTGTACGCGCGCGCGAACCCGTACCGTTCCGCCGCGTCCTGCGCGCGGTCGCGGCACAGGTCACACAGCCCGCCAAGCTCGATCTGGCCTGGATGTTCGGATGCATACCGTGCCAGCGCTGGGAGATGGTTTGCCTGACTGTGGCTGCCCGCCCCGAGCAGTACGATCTTGAGCATCGTCTTTCCTCCTTCTAGAACGCCACCCAATCGCCGTGGCTCTCTGCCCACGATGCGCACAGGCGGTGCAATTCGCGGGCAATCGGTGCATAGGCCGGATCCAGCCCGAGATTCCTCATCTCCAGCGGATCGCGCTCCAGGTCGTACAGCTCGGAGACCTCGCCTGGTGTGTGCGTGTACTTGTACCGGTCAGAGATCACCGTGCGGCGGATGTCTCCGACGGTCGGATTCCCCGAGTACTGGCAGAACACTGGGCGCCCACCCGGTTGTGCCCCCGACATGATCGTCTCCGCAAGCGAGGCTCCGTCCAGGTCGTCGGGTCTCCCGAGGCCCATCACGTCCAGCAGCGTCGGCAGGACGGACAGATGGGAAACCGGCACGTCGCAGCGCTGGGGTGCGGCCCCGGGAACGCGGACGATCAGCGGGACGCGCACTGCTTGCTCGTACATCTCCATCTTTTGGTACATCCGGTGCTGTCCCAGATGGTCCCCGTGGTCTGTCGTAAAGACGACCACCGTATTGTCAGCGTACCCGCACGCCTCCAGCGCGCTGAGCAGCCGCCCGATCTCGGTGTCAGCCAGCCGCACCAGCCCGAGGTGAGCGGCCCATACCTTGCCCCACTCCTCCATCGAGACCCCTTCAGCAAGCTGAGCCGAGATCCCCCGTCGCCGCCCGGAAGGCTCGCCGTCCGCGATCATCGCGACGTTCGCTGGGAGATCGATCTGCTCAGGCGGGAACAGCGATGCATAGGGTTCAGGCACCCACAGCGGCGGATGTGGTGCCCAAAGGTACGTGAACAAGGCAAAAGGACGCTGCGTTCTCCGTCCCTCAAGATACTGGATTCCCTGCCGGCAAAAGTAGCTATCCCGGAAGTGCTCTGCGGGATAGGGCCAAACCGTGGTTCGCGTGTTCGAGTATCTTGCCGGGACAAAGCCATCGCCCTGTCGCTCGATCACGCCCGTACGGAACGCCTCCCGGCCTTCCGTGGGCTGGCCGTCCATGCCCTTTTCGTCAAGATAGCGAGCATAGTCATCGTTGTCCACCCAGCGAGCAAAAGGCACCCGCTCTTCGAGGACCGGCCTGACTCGGATGTGGTGTACGCCGACGTGGACCACCTCGTACCCCGCTTCCGCAAGAACCTGATGGAGCGGCTTGTGGTCTCCCGCCCGCTGGCCGTTCCAGTCGTTGTACACGACGCCGTTGCGGGTCGGGTACCTGCCCGTTGCCAGGGCCGTCCGTGCCGGCACACACAGCGGGCAGGTCGTATAGGCCCTGGTAAAGCGCGCCCCCCGAGAGGCGAGCAAGGTCAGGTTGGGTGTTACCTCGACGTGAGCTTGCGTCATTCCCAAGCTGTCCGCACGTTGGTGGTCGGTCATGATGAACAGCAGGTTGGGTCTCTCGCCCGGCATACGCTTCTCCTTTGCGAATATCGCAGATCGTCGATCAGAGCGGCCGATCATGTGGTATAATAGGGTGAGAATGGCAGGCAGCCATTCCGGTACGAACACAGAGAGTGAACAGGCACAGACGAATGGAACCCTCAACCGGTCCTGTCAAGTTATTTGCCAGGCCGCAGCTTCGGCGTCCGTACCTGGTCGCCGCATGGGCGGGCATGGGCGCGGTGGGCCTCCTGGCAGCAAACTACCTGCGGCAAGAGTTGGGAGCCAGCTTGCTGGGTGAGATCGAACCGCAGGCATTCTTCTCCCCTTCCCAGGTATACATCAAAGACGGACTGATCCGCGGGCCAGAGCTGCCGACGACCCGATTCTACTACTGGGACAAAGGCGCTGCACACGACCTGCTGATCGTCGTCGGTACGGAGCAGCCGGCAGAGACATACGAAATGGCTCAGTGCGTGCTGAACGCAGCGCAGCAATTTGGTGTGGAGCGAGTCTACACGTGCGCCGCCTTTCCGACCTTCATCCACCACACGCACGAGCCAGCGGTGTGGGGCACAGCGACCCACGCGCACCTGGCAGGCGAAATGGAAGTCTATGACGTGCAAGCGATGGATCAAGGCTCCATCTCCGGACTCAATGGGCTGCTGCTGGCTGTCGCCCTGGAGCGCGGCCTGGAGGGTCTCTGCCTGCTGGGTGAGATCCCGGTCTATGCCACGCAGATGATCAACCCCAAGGCTTCGAGTGCCGTGCTTGCGGTGCTCTCTGGGTTGCTCCAGGTCGAGATCGACCGCACCAAACTACTCCTCTGGGCGGAGGACCTTCGCCCAGAGATGGACAAGCTGTACGACGTGCTGCCTGCACGCATCCGGGAGGTCACCGAGAACCCTGAAGGGCAGGCGCCTTCGCTTCCCATGGAAGCGCACGGGGCGGAGCAGCCCTTTGTCGCTGACGAGACCTTCTTTGATGAGATCGCGCGGTTCCTGGAACAGCACTCCCGGTCCGAGAGCGATCGAGGAGAGGGTGAAGACCCAGACAGCACACCAGGCTGACACGCCGCCTCATCTGCTCAGGGCCCGTCGACTCTTCCACTGCGCAGGGTACCTTCAAGGCGCTTGCTCGATCCGCATGATGACGTTGCCCGCCGGGTCAGGGCAGATCACGTGGTGCGCGTCTCGCAACCAGTCGCCTTCATGCAGAACCCGCTGTTTGGCCGGAAGAAAGGGCAGGGCCGCGTGCAGGGCATACAGACAGAAGTGGCGCTGGGCAGGAATGTAGAGCCGCCCGCCCCGGAGGGTAAAGTGGTCCCCCGCCGTCATCCCCGATGTGCACTTGCCCCGCACCTCCTCCACCGCAACCCGCAGGTCCCGCAGCACACCTGGCGAGCCGCCTCCCGACACGTGGCGTTGGGGGGTCTCCACTTCCATGCAGGAGACTGCGTTCACGGTTTCTTGCGGCCCCACCTCCACCTTGCCTGCTCGCTCGATCCTGAACACCACTCGCCCGCCGGGGTCAGGGCACTGAACGTGGTGCACGCGCCACATCCAATCCTGATCCTCCGCCTCGGCAATTTCCCTTTCCTTGGGTGTGATGACGGGCAGCAGGCTGTTCAGGGCCCACGCACAGATGTACCCCCCCTCAGGGATCCGGATGCCTCCATTCCGAACGGTGACATAGTCGCCTGGGGCCATAGGAGGTTCCGCTGTGCACACCCCCATCACCTTGGAGACTACCACCTTTAGCTCGTACACAGATGCTCCCCTTGGACACGCTCCGCAGGTCTTTCGGCCAGCCCCAGCTCGGCCAGTTTTTCGACGGTCGGCAGTCCGGTCTCTACATCCCATCCGCGGGCACGATAGTATTCGTCCAGCATGGGCTCCAGCTCAAGAACCGAGCCCGCGCTCGGGCCGCTCCCTTCCGGAAGCGGCTCGACGAGGAAGCGCGAAGGCAGGGTATCGTCCTTGCGGGTGATCCCTTCACGAGCAATGATCATCCGTTCCAGGTTCACGATCCGTTCTCCGACTCGCCGGACCTCTTCACCCGTGATCTCCCAGCCAGTGGCTGCCCGGAGCAGTTCCGCGGTTCCTTCCCAATCCAGCACTTCCATGTTGTTGTAGGTATTCTTGCACACCCCGATCGAGTCCGAGATCGCCGCCATCTCCTCAAAGTGCTTGACCACCAGCCCTTTGCCCCGGTACTCCAGGCGGAAAGCCGTCTCCGGAACACCGTACCGGCGAATGCCCTCACCGGGATCATTCGAGAACTCGAACCACGGTTCGGAGCGCAGGTGATCGGCTCCCCGGCTGGACACGGCATTGCCCAGGCCGTATGCTTTCATCGTGCGCACGTCCGCCTGGAACACCTCCAGCGCCTTCCCGTGCAGTGCGAGCGCCTCAGAGCCTCGTCCCAGGCACTCCGCTGCCCGCTTGACCCCGTCGGCGAGCAGGTCACCAAAGCCTTCCCGGTGGGCGACCTTGTGGATCAGAGCCAGGATGGTCTCGCCGTTGCCCCACGATAGGTCCAGCCCGTCGGCCTCACCGGGCCCGATTAGCCCGCGCTGGTGGCACTCCATCGCCCAGGAGATGACCTCGCTGAGTGAGATCGCATCCAGGCCATAGCGATTGGCCAGATCGATGCACTTGAGGGCCAGTGCCAGGTCTCCGTTCCCCACGCGGGCAGTAAAGCCCGCCAGGGGCTCATACTCTGGCCCTTCCAGGCGCAGCCCTGGGAAACGAGGGTCATCGACGACCAGGAAACGGCTGCAGGGAATGGTACAGGCAAAGCACGCCTTGCCCTTGATCTTGAAGAGCGCCTCGATCGCTTCCCCACTGACTGCATCTGCCTGCTCGAACCAACCTTGCTGAAAGTGACGGGTAGGCAGTCCACCTATGGCGTTCAAGGCCTTGACCAGTTTGGTGGTGCCCAGCCGGCAGCGGATCTCGTATTCCGGGTGCCGGTAGATGGCCTGGTCCACGCGATCGATGATTTCGCTGAAGCGTTTGGGATCAGCGACGGGGAAGGAACCGGTGCCCCGCACGGCAACCGCTTTCAGGTTCTTGGAGGCCATGACAGCACCCATCCCGGTCCGAGCTGCAGCCCGGTTCAGGTTGACGAACACTCCGGCAAAGCGCACGCCGTTCTCCGCTCCCTGGCCTATGGCAGCGACCTGGATGCGGGTGTCCCCAAGCTCCTGCTGGACAGCGGCAGTCGTTTTCCAGACATCCCTGCCCCACAGCGCCCGGGCATCTCGCAGCTCGACCGCGCCGTCCTTGATCCACAGGTAGACCGGATGCTCGGCCCGGCCCTGGATGATGACCTGGTCGTACCCCGCGAACTTGAGCTCGGGGCCAAAGAATCCGCCAGCGTTCGAGTCACCGAGAATGCCGGTCTGGGGAGACATCGCCGTGATATTGAAGCGGGCTCCACCGGGGAAGGTTGTCCCAACCAGAGGGCCAACGCCAAAGAGAAGCGTGTTACCCGGCGAGAGCCCATCGGTGTGAGCGGGCACCTCGTCCCAAAGGCGCTTCACGTTGAGTCCCCTACCGCCCAGGAACGCTCGAGCCAGGTCGTCTTCGGTGAGCTGACGGTGGATGGTGCCCTCGGTCAGGTCCACCCACAGCACGCTACCTCCGTAGCTGTTCAACCCTCCCCTCCCGCATTCAGGGCCTCCTGGTGAGCCCGGGCGACAAGACGGTCCCGCTTGGCCTGCGCCGCCGCCCCTGTCTCCTCGTAGGCGATCGCGCCTGTGGCGCATCGCTTCACGCAGGCTGGATCGCCCCCGCACAGATCGCAGATCAGTGCCAAGCCGGATTCGGGGTGTAGTGCAGCCATACCAAACGGACACGCGTCCACGCACGCCGAACAGCCGATGCACTCCTCCACACCGAGCAGGACGGCGCCTGTACGCTCATCCTTCTGCAGTGCGCCGATGGGACAGGCAGCGATGCAGGGCGCCCTCCAGCACAGCCGGCAGACGTGCGGACAGTCGATCCCGAGGGGCTCGACCTTTGACACGTGAATCCGCGCGGTCGCGGTGCCGAAGCGCCTTTCGTGGTAGAGCACGCACGCGACCTCGCAGGCCCGGCATCCACTGCAGACCTCTGCTCTGACCAGAATACGCTTCAAACCGCCCCTCGCTTTCCGGACCCTAGCTGACAGAGCAGCCGCACGGATCAGTCCAGCGCTTCGTCGACCATGGCCAGGTAGTTGGCGACCGGAATGTAGCTGGGAATGGAATTGCCCGAACCCACGGCGTATCTCCCGCGCTCGCCGCAGGTCTCGATCAGAGACCGTGTCTTCTGGCGCACCTGGTCTGGAGAGGACGCCGCGAGGATGTCCACGTCCACTCCTCCCAGTACGGCAATCCGGTGACCATAGCGCGCCTGAAAGTCCTGGACGGGCATGATCGCATCCTCGTAGGAATGCTTGCCGTCGATACCTACCTCCTCGATCAGGTCCTCCACGATCGCCTCCAGGTTGCCGCACGAATGTAGAAAGTAGGGGATGCCGTGCGCGTGGGCCATGGATGCAAACCGCCTGTGCCAGGGAAGGGCGTATTCTCTCAGTGCCCGCGGCGAGACGAGCGTGCCCGTGCGGAATCCCATGTCGTCCCCCTGAAAGAGCGCAACCACGCGGTCGAGGTCCAGCAGATGCCGGTAGAAAGCGATCATGAGCTCTCCCACCCGGTCCGAGACCGCCCTCACCAGGTCGGGAGCGTCGTATAGGGCCAGGCAGAGTCCCTCCAGGGACATGATCTGTGAGATGTGCTCAAAGACGCCCCCCGCGTGACAGGTCATCAGGCCCATTCCCTCGGGCAGATGGTCGTTGATGTACTCAAAGGGGAAAAAGTCCATCTCGCTGACCGTTGGCCACGGATACCGCTCATAGTCCGCCCAGTTCTGGATGCTCCCGTGATGCTCGTCAGCCCACGCCCGCTGCTTGGTCGATGTCGGGGCTGTGTCAGGAGCGAGGACCCGCTTGACATCGAACCCCAGCCCACGCTCAAAGCGCACAAAGTCGTAGCCCATGCGGTACCAGAACTCGACAAAGTTGTCCAGGTGCGCTTTCTGCGCTGCCCGCCCATCCACCCGAGCCACCCACTGCCGCCCGAGCAGGTCGGTCACGATCGGCTTCATCACCACATCATCCACGAGATACTCGACCAGGGGGGGAACATCACGCCGCACACGCCCCATCAGGATGTCAATGAACCTCCCCGCATCAGGCCTTGGGTCTCTCACCGGTATGTTCCACAACTCGCCCTCCTCGATCAAATCTGCCCACGCACAGCACCCAGTCGTCGTCGCCGGGTGCGGTCAGCGAGATCGCTTTGGCCTCAGCACGGCCCGTGTCGATCCAGGTTCCCTCACGCGGATCGAACCAGCGCACTGGGAGCGAAGGCTCCAGCGCGCCCAGGTCCAGGCGGACCTCACCCCCTTGGGGAAGATACACGACGGCGCACGTGAGGTCAGCAGTTACCGCAGCGGCCACAAAGCAGCGCGGATCTGCCCCGCCCGGCTGCTCGATCACCATGTCCGGCGCGGGATACAGGCTCCACCAGGGCAAGGCATCAAAGAACCGCCGCAGCACAGCCATGCTCCCTGCGCCGGGCGTGTGCACTCCCTGGTGCCATGGCCCGACGAGGCCGATTCTCCCGTGTCCCTCAGGCACCTCGGGGCTCTCTGCCCACACCCAGATGGCGTTATGTCCAAAGGTCACACCCGCCGCAGGCGAGACCAGCAGGCTCCAGTAGCTCGCCCGGCGCACCTCCCGGTCGGTGAACTCGTGCGCGATGTGATACGAAGGATGCGTCTCGTAGTTTGGCTCCAGGTTCAGCACAGGCAGAGCCGGCTCCCTGCTCCACTCCCTCGCTGGGGGTCCCTCGACCAGCCAGCGCAGGTGCTCTGTTGAACTGCCGTGCCCGCTTTGATAGCCGATCAGGTCAAACCAGGGCTCCATACGGAATTCCTCGCCCACCCAGGTCTGCCCACAGGGGTGCATGGTCACCAGCCGGTCGTGCCGCTCGCCGAACACGGCCCTCCCTATGCGCTTCCAGCGCTCCGAGCGTTCCCCCTCATAGTGACCGTCACCTCCCAGGAACCAGATGACCTGGTGTGCGCCCCAACGAGCCACGAGGTAGCGGGCCAAGCGAATCGCATCTTTCTCAGAGAGAGCTTGCCCCGGATCGCTCTCCTGCAGTGCCCACAGGAGCACCGGCGCGGCGACAAGCCCGTGGGCGTTGATGGCGGCGACCTTGGCGTCCAGGCGATGGAAGAACTCTGGATGGAGGCGGATGCGCTGGGTGCCCGTGAACGCCGTCTCGCCCGCCGGATCCTGAGAGCAGCCACGCCACTGCGTGCTGACAAACTGGATAGCCGTGAAACCCTGCTGGCGACGGGCTCCCAGGTACCGGTCCCAGTCTCCGGCCTGGGCGCGCAGCACCCCGTTCCAGGCTGTGTCACCCAGCCAGAAGAACGGCGTGCCATCGGCGTGCACAAGCCGCCGGCGATCTTGGGAGAGCTGGGTCGGGCCCCGCTGATAGAGGGGGTTGTCACCGGCGTACGGCACACAGCAGAGGCTCCCCTCTTGGCCGTTCAGACCAGGGTCTGCGGTGTCCGAGCACTGGAACGTCCACCGCCACTCCCCGACCTGATCGGGAGAGAAGCGCGCACGCCACGTTCGCCCGCCGTCCCAGAAGGCCTCTACGGTTCGCGCGCTGCTGTCCGGCGCGATCAGGCGCACCTCGACATCGACGTCCCAGTAGGGATCGGCGTAGGTACGTGCGCTCTCAACGGCTATCTCGTGGACCGTCCACCGAGCTACCTCAACCATTCACACGGCCCTCCGCCCTACAAGAGATCTGAGAGATCGATGCCTCGCGCACGCGCGCGCTGCCTCATCCAGTCCGCAGGGTCGAGGGGAGGGGCAGGAGCGGCTTCCTCGGGCAGCCGCTGGAGGTGCAGCGCACCCGTGGGGCAGGTCGTCGTGCACAGCCCGCAGCCCACGCACCGAGGCTCGTCCACCACACAGACCTCCTCAGGGACCGACAGCGCATCAAAGGAACAACGCTCCAGGCAGTCCCCACAGCCGAGGCACAGCTCTGCGTCGACCGCCGCGTGGAACCCAGAACGAGCCACAGCGCTGGGATTGCTGTACTCCGACACGCCGCGCAGGATCGCGCAGCAGCACGTGCAGCAGTTGCAGACGTAGGATACGCCATCGCGGTAGTTGCCCACCGTATGCACCAGCCCTGCTTCTTCGGCCTCGTACATGATGCGCAGCGCCTCGTCTTTGGAAATCGCGCGCGTCGTCCCGCTCTGGCTGAAAGCTCCTTCGACCGGCGCAAAGCTCAGGCAGTTCTCGACCGGGCGATCGCATCCTTTCCCGATGAGATGCTGCTGGACACGACAGATACAGTCCCTCACCGCCCACGACCTGGCCTTCTCGATCATTTCTGTGATCCGCTCAACGGGAGAGATGCCCAGGTCGACCGAGATCGCCGCGCCAACCGGGACCACCCGATGCACAGAGGGCGCATCATACACGATACCGGCCCGCGTCTCTTGATAGTACTCTTCGAACAGTGTGGCCATCTCTACGTCCAGGCGCGGTAGCTGCGCCTCGTAGATACCCACTACAAAGGGCCTGAGCCTGAACAGCCGGTGTCCCCCATCCCGCCGGGCGTCAATCAGCCCCCTTTTGGCCATTCCTCCCAGCGCGCGCTCAGCCGTTTCCGGGTCCATCCCGGCGCGCGCGGCGATGTCGATAGGTGTCTCGGGAGTCAGCCGCATCACGCTGGCGAGCGCGGCCTCTTCCGGAGCGAACATCTTGGCCAGCAATCGCAGCTCTACTCCGCTCTCTGTGGCCGGGTATCCATTGGGAATGGCATCCAGCCGTTGGGCCAGCTTGCGGTACACGTCTTCAGACATGGTTTGTCCTCACTTTCCGTCCGTCATCGATGTGGTCAGTCTACCCGCAGATGCGCGTCCAGGAAGCGCACCATCCGTCGTTCGAGCTCTTCCCCCTCTACGGTCAGGAATCCCCCGTGCTTGGCCCCAGGGATCAGGTACAGTTCTTTGGGCTCCCGCGCAGCCTCGTACAGCCGCAGGCTGTTGTTCACGTCAACGAGGGGGTCATCCTCGCCGTGGATGAATAGGATGGCTCTGGGCGCGATCCCCGCCACGTCGTCGATCGGGCGGACCTGCCCGAGATCGAGGCCGACCTCGCGCTGCCCGAACCAGACCACAAGTGGAGCAAAGGGAAAGGACGGCAGCCCTGTGCTGGCGCGGAAGCCTTCCCTCACCTGGCCCTCGATGCTGGCGTATGCGCACTGGGCGACGACCGCCCGTATGTGGTCGATCCGTGCCGTCGCCCGCAGAGCGATCGCTCCCCCCATCGAGCGCCCTACCACACCGATCCGGTCTGGGTTCACCTCGGTTCGGGTCTGGAGATAGGCCACCGCTCCGCGAACGTCCTCAACCTCGGCGTACCCCAGCGTCGTACCCGTGCCCCCGCTCTGACCGTGGCCGCGCAGGTCGAGCAGCAGCGCTCCATACCCGTGCCTCCACAGCATCACGGCTTGCCTGAGGAGTTCCTCGCGGTTGCTGCCCAGCCCGTGGACATAGATCAGCGTCGCTCCATCCCCCTCAGGGTCGGGGGGAATGAACCACCCCGCCAACTGGAGTCCGTCTGCAGATGGAAAGCCCACCTCTTCCCAGTCGCGCAGGCCATAGTCGGCGGGTGTGTGGCTCGGGCGGCTGCGTCCGGGATGGACGAGGGCCATCGCTCGCCAATGCGCAAGCCAGAGCACAGCGGCGATGACCCCGAGCAGCACCACGCACAGGGCAAACAGGACCAGATTACGCCAGTAGCCCGGGCTCTTTCCGGCTCTCACGTGCCCGTCCTCACGACCATCACTCGCCCTCTGCCGCTTGATCATCGCTTGGCGGACCCAGCAGTTCACCGCTCCCGATTCGCATTCACGAGCGCGAGCCACTCGGCCAGCGTCGCCGCGTCTCGGAGCAGATTCTCTGGCAGGTCATCGCGGACAAACTCTATCTCCGCATAGCGGTCGCCTCCCAGGGAGGCGATCTTGTGCAGGTAGAGATCCCAGTCCTCCGCTCCCTCGGCGAGGGGCAGGCGCTCGACCGGGCCTTCGTTTTCTGGCGCACGCCAGGCAAAGACGTGAGTGTGTGTCAGCCAAGGCATCACGGCATCCAACCCCTCCAGGCAGCGGGCAACCGAGGCACCGCGAGGCGGTTGCCAATAGGAGCGAATGCTCGGGTGAGCGACCTTCTCGAGAAGTCTGCGGGTAGATGCGTTCGTGTCCGTCAGTGTGTTTCCGTGAAACTCGTACGACACGGTCACGTGAGCGTCCGAGGCCAGGTCGGCGATCTCCCTCGAGTCCTGGACCACGCGGTCCCGGTAGGCGGCGTCAGCCGTATCAGACCCTCGCTTGCCGGCCCACACGCGGATGGTCGGCGCCCCAAGCGCCACCGCCGTGTCGGCCACCGCCTCAAATGGGCACGGCTCCCCATGCCCGACACGGTAGTAAGAGCCATAAGCTGCAACCTCGAGGCCCGCATCCGCAGTCATTCGGCGGACTATTCGAGCCTGGCGCAGATCGCCGTGGGGAACGTGTACATCTCCTCCCCACTCGATCCCAGCCAGAGCTGCCTGGACGGCAAGACCCACGATCTCTCCCGCCGTGAGTTTTCTGAAGGTAATAGAGACCAATCCTGGGCGTATCACGGGCTTCTCGCTCCTCTAGGCCAGTGTGGCGGCCTGCTCTCGAGAGATGGGCCACAACTGCGGCTCGCCGCAAAGGTACCGCTTGAGCTCCTCGACCACATACCCCCCCATGCGGCGGCACTCTCCGCTGAGCGACCCGGCGATGTGCGGCGTGAGCACGACGTTGGGCAGCGTGTAGAGCGGCGATCCCGGCTCCGGCGGTTCCGGGTACGTGACGTCCAGAACGGCAAACAGATCTGTTCGCTCGCGCAGCACCTCTATCATCTCCCCTTCGCGAACGACCGCCCCACGGGCCGTGTTGATAAACGTAGCATTGGGCTTCATCGCCGCAAAGTGCTCGCCGGTGATCATCCCCTCGGTCTCCTTGAGCCAGGGCGTGTGCATCGAGACCACATCCGATCGCGCAAAGACCTCCTCCAGGGAGCAGCGCTCAGCACCCAGGCTCGCCGCCTTTTCCTCGCTGGACGTATAGGCGAGCACACGCACATCAAAGGGCTGGAGCAGTCGGGCAACGCGGCTGCCGATCATGCCCAGAGAGACCAGACCCACCTCGCTCTGGTAGGCACCCGGCACCGGCTCGCGCTTCGGGTAGCGCCCATCGCGCTTGACCGCCAGGGCGTAGAACCAGCCGCGCTTCAACGAGAACAGGATCTGCGACAGCGCGTACTCGGCAGTGGGTATCGCGTTGGCTGCATAGGCGCTGGTGACCAGAATGCCCCGATCCCAGCCCGCATCGGTCGCAAAGCCCCTTATCGAGCCCGCTCCGTAGAACACAGCCTTCAGTCGGGGCGCGGCGGCGAGGAACGCATCGTCCATCTTGGCCATCCCCCACCCGGAAAAGATGACATCGGCCTCGGCCAAGACAGACGGGTCCTCCTGTACCGATGCAGCCGTCTGTTGGGGCGCATAGATGTCGACAAGCTGGCCGATCTCATCCAGTTCTGAGGGCCCATAGATCGTGGAATACGCTTGCGTGCGCATGACAAACAGACCTTTTAGCATCACATCGCTCCTCTCGGATGTGCCCCGCTAGTGCGCCGGGCGTGCTACAGCTTGGGCAGGATCACCGTGTCCGTGTGCTCGATCCCCTCTACCCATTGCCACTGCGTGTCATAGACGTATTTCGCCTGGTAGAACGGGGTGCTCGTGTCGAGCACCTTGG
>JADHXD010000119.1 GCA_016783145.1 Anaerolineae bacterium | reverse complement strand
CGATCAGGTGTCTACCATCCTCCTTTCTATGTTGCATGATAACTGGAAGGAGCTGCCCCCGCAGTGGGTGCGCGGGATGCGTGACACTCACACACGTGGTATGTGCTTTTATATGTGTTTTTGGTGAACGACTTTGGAATGGAACGAATTCCTGGTTGCGCTTGCCAGCCAGCATCCAGCCGCTCGATCAGGCGTGGGCGCGGTACCAGCTCGCGACGAGAGCGCGGGATATGCAGCTTGGTGGACAGCAACGTGTCTGGCATAGGCTTGTTTCGCACAAGAACACTACAGCGAATTGGGAAAACAACGGATTTCCGATCGTGTTTGCATGCCTGCCCACCCTGTGCGTTCCATTCTAGATCTGCTGCGGTCCTCTATTTGACTCGACCCGGTGTTATGGCCAGGGCGGTGCCATGGAAATTCGCCAGCAGGCCGAGTTTCAGGTCCATACGCCGCAAACGCGCCTTTAGCTGCTCGGTTAGGGCTGCAGACCTGGCGTCATCCGTTCCGCGAAGCGCAAATGTGGCAAGCAGCACCTTGTCTTCTACCAGGATCAGTCGGACATCCTGATAGCCCAAAAGCTGGCCTCTATATTCCACCGGCAACTGCTTGATATAGTCGTAATTGACTCCACTACGGCGCAGCTCGATCATTGTGGCTCGCCGGTAGACCTGATGGAAGAACCCAGGCCCCAAGGTGAAGTGAACCCGATGACAGGCGCGCTGCAAGGCGTTCACCAAATCAGGGTAGAGCAACCCTTCGGCAACGGGCTGTGGCTGCCAGGCAAACCCTGGCCGCCTATCGCGCAAAAAGTTGGGCAGCCGCGCGTCATTCAGGGAGGGGCCACCATAGTTGACGACAACAGCCAGATCGGCATCGGTGACTTTCAAGTACGAGATGGCTTGTGCTTTGTGAATAGGCTCAATGGTGGGTGCCACCTTGATCTCGAGCAGTATCTTGCCGCCATCGACCCACACATCCACATAGTACAGGCCGACGCGTTCACCCTCGTAGTAGACCTCAAAGCGCTTCTCGGGTTCACAGGCAATCCCGTTCTTCTCCATTCCGAGGACAATCGCATCCCGGTAATACTCTTCCTTGAGCATAGGACCCAAGGTGTTGTACACGTCAAAGAGTACGCCACGTACCTGATAGCTAAGCCCGGGATGCACAAGCTTGGTCACGTTCCGCGCCCTTCAATCCGTTCCTTTCCGAATTCGTTGTAGTGTTCCCGGCACCCCTTGCTTCCCTCTCCAGTCGAGCCTCCAGGCAAGTACCCAGCCAAGGGATATGCATAAAAAGGGGAAATGGTGCGATGCGCGAACAGGTATCGTACCCTATTCCGGTCCAGGGTGGATCCATTCCACAATCAGGTCAAACCGAAAGCTGTTCGCCAATCTGCGCAGAGTCTCGGCCAGCGCCCTATGCTGCTCACGGATCTGGCCGACAAGTTCGAGCACAAGGTCCGTATCGGCTCGCATGCTGGCCTCGTAGAGCTGCGCCACCCACTCCGGGGGGAGCGCCGCCAGGGCCTCTGGATCTAGCCGTCCCGCGCCCTCTTTGCCTCGATCCGCTTCCTCTACGCCCATCTCGTCGTAGACAAAACGCACACCCAGATGGCGCACCAGAGCATCAAAGATCTCTGCCTCACGGAAGGGCTTGCGCACAAAGTCATCACAGCCTTCGGCCATGACTCTGGCGCGATCTTCATCAAACGCACTCGCAGTCAGCGCGACAATGACTGTGTCCTTGCCCTTTGGCAACGCCTTGATGTGTCTAGTGGCCTCGTGACCATCCATCACGGGCATGCGCACATCCATCCAGATCAGGTGAGGTTCCCATTCCTCCCAGGCCGCGACAGCCTCTTGTCCATTCCTGGCCTCGTGCACCTCAAACCCCAGCGGCTGCAGCAACTTGACCAGCAGCCGGCGGCTGGCTTCCCGGTCTTCGGCCACCAGGAGCCGGTAGGGGCCGCCATCGGCGGCACGTTGCCCTGGCTCCAGCGCGACGACTCGACGTACAGGCTGGGCGCTTTCTACCTGGGATGCATCTATCACCTGCGCCCAGACGTCAAACCGAAAGCAAGAGCCCCTCCCCACCTCGCTGCTCACGGTGAGGTCGCCGCCCATGATGCGCACAAACTCGCGGCTGATGGGCATCCCCAGCCCCGTGCCCGTTCCAGATTCGCGCCCGCTGCTCGTCTGCGTAAAGGCGTCAAAGACGGCGTCCAGCTCTTCCGGCGCGATGCCGACGCCCGTGTCCTCGACCTCGAAACGGAGCACAGCGTGCGAACCGCCGTCCGGCGGAACACGCGGCAAAGAGACCTCACCCTCCTCGCTCCCGATCCCTACCCGGAGCGCCACGCCCCCCTCGTGCGCAAACTTGACCGCGTTGCCCAGCACATTGATCAGCGTTTGGCGCAGTTTGCCCTGATCCATGCGCACGTACTGTGGCACATCCTCGGCGCGCTCAAAGAGCAGGGACAAACCTTTGCCTTCTGCGCGCAGGCGGAACATCTCTTCCAGGCCGGTCAGCATCCGGTGCAGGTCAAAGCTCTCCTCCTGCAGTTCCACGCGCCCGGCCTCGATCCTGGACAGCTCCAACACGTCGTTGATGAGCGCCATCAAGTGTTCGCCGCTCCGCCCGATGATCTCCAGGTTCTCGCGCTGATCGGCGGTGATGCCCTGGTCTCGTGTCATCAGCTCGGAAAAGCCAAGGATGGCATTGAGAGGAGTGCGCAGTTCGTGGCTCATGTTGGCCAGGAAAACGCTCTTGGCGCGGTTTGCTGCCACCGCAGCCTCGGTACTCTTTTCGGCTGCCACCCTCGCACGGTCGGCCGCTTCCTTGGAGGAGCGCAATTCCTCCTCCACCGCTTTGCGGTCCGTGATGTCGTGCAGGAGGATCAACTGCCCTGTGAGATTCCCGCCGCGACCTCTCAGGGACGAAATCCGAAGCTCATAGTGACGCCGGCCCGCTGCCTGTCCCAACTCTGCATCGTCAGCGCTGGGCGCGGGAGTGTGATCCGCATCCGCGCTGATCTCTGCTTGGTGTACATCTTGCCGTGGCGCGAGGGGAGGCTCTCGTCCCTGGGGAACGCGCTCTACTTGCGACGCTGCGTGCTCCAGGTGCCACAGTAGCTCTACCCAAGCGGGCAAGGCCTGAGCAATGGGGAGACCGGTCACCTGTTCTGCCCTCAGATGGGTCATACGCTGTGCGGCGGGGTTCAGCTCCAAGATCAGGCCTTGTCCGTCCAGGACGATCACGCCATCGCCGATGTTGGCAAACACGGTGTCCAGCGCAACCGGCATGGAGACAAACACTCGATAGTGTGACAGTCCCCAGGTAGAGATCAACGCACCCACGGCGAACGCCATGGGTGCCAGGTTCAGGTCAGGCGATGGGAAGCCAAAGACCGCAGCCAGGGCAAATGGCCAGGGCGTCAGGGTACCGGCTAGAAGGGAAAAGAACTGCCCGCGGTACCTCTTGGGCGCGCGGATAGATTCCTGCGCCAAAAGCCACACACCTGCGAGGAGCAGCAGAACGGAATAGCCCAACATGACCAGGTTCAGGGCACCCTGTCCCACGGGTGACACGAGTCCGTCCAGAGCCCGTGCGCCGGGCAAGAGCGTGCGGGCATAGTCCACCCACGTCACGACCAAGCCCAGGCCTGGTATCACCGCCAGCAGGACCCACTTCCAGGCCGTCAGCCACCTTCCCCGGCCCGTGTAATGTAATGCAAAGGCCACCCACAGCACCGGCATGAGCCCCACACCCAGGCTCGAAGCCCGTCCCCAAAAGTCCTGGGCAGCCGGGGCCTGGCTCACCGCCGCCAGCAGGGTGCCCAGCGACCACACGATGGCGGCCATCAAGTAGGCGATGTAAAAGCTCGCCCCCGGTATCGCCCGGTGCCGCCAGATGTAGCGCACAACCGCGGCCCCAGCGACAGCCGTGCCCACGACAAGCGGGGCGATGTAAAGCGCGACGATCCTCCAGTCCATCGTTGCCTCCGACCAATTGAGAGCGAACGCAGCCTGCTTTGCTTTTCTGCCCAACATTGGGGGAATGTTGCAGCGTCCCACACCCAATGCCACAGGGTAAACGGGTCGCACACCCGAAATCTCTACGATGCGCTGGCCCGATCTGCACAGGAAAAATGCAGCTCAGCCCGTCGGAGCGACGGCTCCCCGCCGAACGCTGGATGCTATGCCTCCACCAGGTGCTCATCCATAAAGTCCACGATCGCCGGATAGGCGACCAGCTTGTTCTTGAGCTTGACGATGCCGTGCCCCTCGTCGTCGAACACCAGAAAGCTGACGGGGGTACCCCGCGCCTGGAGCGCCTCCACCAGTTGTTGGGCCTCGCTCAGCGGCACGCGCGGGTCGTTTGCCCCGTGGATCACCATCAGCGGAGCCGCGATCCGGTCCACGTGGTGGATCGGTGCGATGCTCTCCAGGAAGGGGCGGTCGTGCGCCAGGCTGCCGTACTCGGCCTCGCGGTGCGCGCGGCGGTATTCGCTGGTGTTCTCCAAAAAGGTCGCCAGGTTGCTGATGCCCACAATGTCCACGCCCGCTGCCCATAGGTCGGGATACGCCGTGAGCGCCGAGAGGACCATGAACCCTCCATAGCTGCCACCGTATACAGCGATGCGCTGGCCATCGATCTCCGATTGCTCACGCAGCCAGTGCGCGGCGTACGCCAGATCGGCCACCGAGTCCATCCGTTTCTCCACGTCGTCCAGGTGGCTGTAGGCCTTGCCATAGCCGGTTGACCCGCGCACGTTGGGCGCCAAGATGGCGTACCCGCTGTGCAGAATGAACTGGTACACCGGGTGAAACGCTGGACTGTACTGCCCCTCCGGGCCGCCGTGTACGACGACCACCACAGGCAGCGGTCGTTCGGACGCCTCAGCCGGCTTGAAGAACCAAGCCGGGATCTGGCGCGTCTCGCCGCGCTCGTCGCGGTCAAAGGTCGGATAGTGAACCAGTTCCGGGGCGACGAAAGAGTCCACCGGCACGCCGCCGTGTGAGGAGCGGGTCACCGCTCGCACGCGGTCGTGTGCCAGGTCCCAGAGATAGACGTCGGACGTGCGCGTGGCGCTGGTAAAGGCAAAGGCCAGCCGCGCACCATCGGCCGAGAAGGCGAGCCGCCCGTCGGCCAGCACGCCCGGCCCCAGCCCAGACAGCGGCGCCTGCCGTGTCTCTCCGGTCTCGGTATCGCGTACGTACAGCTCGTGCGCGTCCTCCGCGTTAACGCCATAGGCCAGCTTGGTGCCGTCGGGCGAGCGGGTCAGGCTCAGGCAGTCCCAGCCCAGTGCGACAACGGCCTCTATGTCCCCACCCTCGAGATCCAGCCGTGCGATGTGCAGGAAATCGGAACCCAGGTCGGTGTTGACGTACAGCGAGCGACCGTCTGGTGCGTAGCACGCCTGATCAAAGCGAACCGGCTCGGCAGTCTCGACAAGCTGTCGCGCCGTGCCGGCCGCCAGGTCCACCTCGAACAGGTCGTGTTGGAAGGAACTGGCCATACGCGTGACGATCGCTCGACGGCCATCGGGTGAGAAGGATGCGTTGGCCAGGTAGCCGGGCCCGTCGTTCTGCCAGACCATCCGCGCATCCCCTGTGACTCGGCACACGTAGAGGTCAAACCGGCCCGGGTGGCGCCGGTTGGCCGCAAAGAGGATCTTCGACCCGTCGTCGGACCATGCGCCCGGGATGTGCATCGCCCCCTCGTGACCGGCCGTCAGGTTGACCTCGGACCCCTCATCCGTGGACAGCAGGATGAGCTGCCAGTTTTCGTTTCCCCCCAGGTCGCAAGCATAGAGCAGCCGCCGGTCGCCGGGCGCGGGCGAGAACTCGCACCCACTCACACGATCCGCATCAAAGGTGAGCTGATCGGGCCAGGGAGGCGGGCCAGGCGCTTCCGGCAGAGCCACCTCCCAGACCTGTGGGCTGCCCGCGATGTCGGTGAGGAAGGCCAGCCGCCGCCCGTCTGAGGATATCGTGGGCCCGTAGGCCACCCGCGCGTGGAGGTAACGAGAGATCGATCGTGCTTGCATCGCCGGGTCCTTTCGTAGAGCCATTCTGTGTGCGGGCTGCAGCCCGCTGTGGTGCCAAACCGCCGAACCGCCGAGCGGCGGAGGGTCGGGACGTGCCCGTCACAGGCCGTTTCCCTCGATCGGGGAGACCTTGCCCCCGGACGCGAGAGGTGTCTCGTAGGTCAGGTTTCCCATACCTGACCGGTCTTCCCTACGCCCCTGGACGCAAGATGTCTCTCAGTAGACGCACCTGCGCGCTTCGTCGGCATAGGCGGCGACCAGCTCGGGCTGGGCATCGAAAAAGTGGTCCGACGGGCTCAGGATGTACCCTCCGCCGCCTCCCGCGGCCCGAAAGCAGCAGCGCACCTCAGCGCGTGTCTCCTCAGGGCTGCACCCCGTGAAAAAGTGGAACTGGTCGAACCCCCCGATCATACACACACGCTCGCCGATGCGCCGCTTGGCCTCCGCCAGGTCGACGTCGCCTCCCATATCGGGAGGGGTAAAGGTCTCCATCGCATCCGGGTTCATGTCCGCGATCCGCTCCAGGAGGGGCATCATGCCGCCGCAGGTGTGATAAGCGATGCGCTGCCCGGCCTGATGGGCCAGCGCGATCAGCTCGCTGTCGTAGGGGGCGACGTACTCGTCAAAGATGCGCGGCGAGATCACGGTGGAGGAAGCATCTCCGCCGCCGAGTTCGAGAAGGTCGTACGCTGCGCCCGCCAGCGAGCGAACGTAGGTCACTTTCCGGCACTGCAGAATGCGCAGCAGCGTGTGCACCCACTCTGGGTCGTCGTAGGTGGCCAAGATCAGCTTCTGGATTCCCACCAGGCACGCCGCGTCCTGCCACGTCCCCGGCTGCCCGAAGACGTCAAAGGTGCAGATGTGCCCCCGCACCAGTCCCCGGTTCCCAAAGTCCGCGGCCTGCCCGTTTACCGCCGCCACGTCACAGTAGGGCGCGGTGGCGTACTGGCCGATCAGGTCGATGTCCCTGTTGTCCTTGATCAGGTGCTCGGCGACCCAGGTGGTGTAGGCGTCGCTCTGCAGCACCATCGACAGCTCGCCGCCCGGGGTCAGGAAGCGGTAGCGCACGGTGTGGTACGCCGTGTCCGGGACCTCCTCCTCGACGACGCGCCAGTCAGCGGAGGCCACGCGGCGAGAGCCCAGGAACCCCACCTCGCCCTGGTCGGGATCGGGGTACTCGTCCGCCGAGGGCCCCGGCTTGTGAGGGACGGTCCACAGTATAGCGTCCATCCCAAAGTGGTCAAAGAAGGCCTGCGTCGAGATGCCGCCCACGTAGGTGTCCAAAAAGTAGGCCATCACGTGATGGGTGGTCACCGGCAAGCGGTCGGGGACCTGGCCCTGCAGGGCGGCGAGCATCCTCTCCTTGGCGTTCATCTTCCCCTCCGATCCGTCCTTCTACCCACAGGAGGCATTGTACTCGTCGACGATCTGGCCCACGATCCTGATCCGGTCCAGGTCTCCTGTGGACGAGATCTCGTCAGAGATGCCGAGCACCAGACGGGGCGCAAAGAGCTCGATCAGCCGACGCGTGCAGTCCTCAAGCACCTCCACCGAGAACGTGTCATCAAAGTAGATCGCCGGGATGCCGTCCAGGAGGAACATGGTGTCGCCCAATGCCTCCGCCACTTCCTCCAAGGTGACGTCTCCCTGCGGCTGAGGCGTGATCGCCTCGATACCGTCGAGCCCGGTCTCCTGCGCGTACTGGAGGAGGGGGCGGGTGTCGCCGTCCCAGTGCGAACAGGTGAACTTGTTCGCCCCGTGCAGGCGTTCGCAGCGGCGCTGGCAGGCGGGCAAGTGGTAGCGGGTGAACAGCTCAGGGGAGAGGGTCCCGGCGTGGATGTTTTCGCCGAAATTGATGATGTCGACTGGAGAGGCGTTGATCACGTCGATCAGGCGATCGTGGCTGCCTTCCAGGGCACGAAAGTAGGCCTCTGCCGTGTCGGGCCAGTCATAGAGGGCATAGATGCCCCGTTCGACGCCCATTTTTTCGATGTACAGGCTCTGCACGTTCATCCTTGGCAGGTACATCGTCGGCGCGCCCAGGTGGCCGACCTTGGCCTGCAGGTCATCGTACCTGGCCTGGTCCCACTCCCAGGCCGTGTTCTCCTCGCGCCAGGCGGCGACCTTGAGCTCCTCCTCGGTCTCGACCTGCCACTTGAGGGTCAGGTAGTGCCAGTTGCTGGTCATCCGGCGCGTGATCTGCACCTGCTGGCCCACAGGGGTGTGGATCGTGGTCTCGGTGTCGGTCTCGTTCAGCTCGCGCGCCGTCGTCCTGACCGCCGGATGCTCGACCCGCCGAAAGCACGCGTTGTATTCGTACAGTCGGGCCGAACAGCCCAGCTCGCGGTAGATCTCGTACAGGTCCATGCCCGTGTACGGGGCGGGAAACGCTTCCCCGGCGAACATTTTGTCCGTGTACCAACAGCCGATGCGCGGCTGCCAAATGATCTTGCCCTTGGACTGGCCGAATACGACCTGCCTGTGAAGCTCCGGAAAATTCGCCTGCATCTCTCTTCCCTCCCATTGGCCTGGATGCCGTACACCGTATGGCATTTATAGCGTATGTCGATGCCTCTGTCAAACCGGACAGCTTGAGCGTTTCCGAGAAATGAGGTAAGATAGGGAGGACATGGGCTATGCTCGCGGACGTTGAGGGCGGGTGCCTATACCCGCATTACCCAGACGCAAGGCGCGCCCACCCGAGGAGGCGCCGGATAGAGAGGAGTACGAGGATGAAGAGCAGAGAGGTGGTGTCGCGCACGATCCGTTTTGAGGGGGCCGACCGGCTTCCCTATGACCTGCCGGAGGAATACGGCACCGACTTTGCGTCCGTGGGTATGTCTCCGTCACCGGACGCCCGCCCGCCGCACGGGACAGACGAGTGGGGCGCGGTGTGGGAGAACATCGGCGTCTGCCAACTGGGCCAGGTCAAGGACTACCCGCTCAAGGACTGGGCGGACTTTGACGCGCTGCGCGTTCCCGATGTCCGCGATCCCGTGCGTTGGGAGAGCCTCGACGGCGCCCGGGAGCGAGCGGGAGACCGGTTCCTGTTGGCCAACGGGATCTCGATCTATGAGCGGGTGCATTTCATCCGTGGGCTGGAGAACACGTGGACCGACATCTATGACGCGCCGCAGCAGCTCGGGCGGCTGATCGACCTCCTCGTCGAGATGAACCTGTACGCGATCGAGCGCTACGCGGAGGCCGGCGCCGATGGCTATATCTTTTGCGACGACTGGGGACTGCAGGGCGCCCTGATGGTTTCCCCGGACGCCTGGCGCGAGATCTGGAAGCCGCGCTACGCCCGCATCTACCGGGCCGCCCACGACGCCGGGCTGCTGACCTTTCTGCATAGCTGTGGGTACATCGTGGACATCCTCGACGACCTGATCGAGGCGGGGCTCGACGTCATCCATATGGACCAGCAGGAGAACATGGGCCTGGAACTGCTCGGAGGGCGATTCGGCGGGAGGATCACCTTCTTTGCCCCCGTGGACATCCAGCATACGATGGTGTACGGCACGCTCGACGAAATCCGCGCCTACTGCCGGGACATGGTCAGGCTGCTTGGGCGACCGGTAGGCGGGTTCATTCCTCGCTGGTACTCGGACCCCGCGGGCGCGGGTCATCGCCAGGAGGCTATCGACGCCATGTGCACCGAGTTCCTGCGCTTGAGCGCACTTTGGTAGTTGCGACTTTAGTCGCTGCACGATTGAAATCGTTACTACGTGGTCGGTAGTTGCGACTTTAGTCGCTGCACGATTGAAATCGTTACTACGTGGTCGGTAGTTGCGACTTTAGTCGCTGCACGATTGAAATCGTTACTACGTGGTCGGTGGTTGTGAGTTTAGTCGCTGCACGATTGAAATCGTTACTACGTGGTCGGTAGTTGTGAGTTTGGTCGCCGAACGATTGAAATCGTTACTACGTGGTCGGTAGTTGCGAGTTTGGTCGCCGAACGATTGAAATCGTTACTACGTGGTCGGTAGTTGCGAGTTCAGTCGCCGAACGATTGAAATCGTTACTACGTGGTCGGTGGTTGTGAGTTTAGTCGCTGCACGATTGAAATTGTTACTACGGGTTGGTATTCACCGCTTTGGCCGCTGAATGTCGGTTGTTCTCACTACCGAAACCTGGTATAATGGGGACGAGGGGAGGAAGGGGTCGCCTGGCAGGGCGCGGGGACGGTCCTGGGATGTGGAGGAGGGGAGATGCGCGTGCAGAGATGGAGTGCGATCGGGCGCCTGGCTCTGGCCGCTGCCGGGGCGCTGTTGCTGGTCACCTTTCTGCTGTGGTGCGCGAGCGAGCACGGGCCGGCGGCGTGGGTGTCTGCATCCATGCCGCCGGCATGGGTGTCTGCATCCATGCCGCCGGCATGGGCGCTGTCCGGGACGGAGGCAGGGCAGCCGGCCCCATCGACGATGTGGACCGCGAGCCCGCCGGTGACCCTCGCCATCGAGCACAACGTTCAGGGAATCGTGTGGCCCATCCCCGACTATGGGGTGACGATCACCTTCCCTTCCGGCACGATCGAGGGTGGCGCGCTCCTCACCTTTACCCCGCAAATGTCCGCCCCGCTCCCGTCCCCAGTGGAACCAGTGCCCTATTTCTTTCACCTGACCGGCTGCTGGACCCCCGGGTGCTTTGGGTTGGTGAGCCTCGGTAAGCTGATCTCGGTGGAGATCCAGTACGAAGAGTCGGAACTAGGGCCTGTGGGGGAGGGATCCCTGCGCGCCTACTATGGCGGGAACGCGGGCGCCCAGTATGGGCCCTTGATTGGCCTGCGCGAGACGTCGCGGGTGGACCTCGAGCACAACCGCCTGGTGCTCGAGATCCGGAACCTGGGGTACTATGGCGCCGGAGGATTCCGCCATATGACCTTCCTGCCCACCGTCCTGCACAGGAAAGAGTAGGGTCGAGCATGGCCAACCCGCTGTCACATCTCGAGGACCTGGCCCAGCAACTGGTTGAGGGGACGTTTGCCCGCATTCTGCGGGCGCGCCTGCAGCCGATCGAACTCGCGCGCCACATCGCCCGGGCGATGGAAGATGGGCAGGTGATCGGCGCGCAAGGGCAGGTGGTCGTCCCAAACATGTACCAGGTCTACCTACACCCCGATGACCTGGCAGCCCTTCAGGACTACCGGGACGCGCTTCAGGACGAGCTGGTGCGCTATGTCGCCGACCTGGCGCGGCGGGCCGGGGCCACGATGCCCGGACGGCCACACGTGTATCTACAGCCCAATTCGGCAGTGACTCTGCGGCGCGTGCGCGTCGAGGCGCGCTTGCAGTCTGCCCGGCGGGAGGGCGTGACCCCCGGCCACACGCAGGAAATGCCTCTGCTGCGTCCGGCCCCATCCAGCGAGGAGGCAGCGGCCTATGTGCTGGTCGACGGTTACCGGCGGATGCCGATCAACGAGGCCGTGGTGACTATCGGGCGCGACCTGGACAATGACATCATCCTCGATGACCGGCGGGTATCTCGCCAGCATGCCCAACTTCGCCGCCGCCACGGGCAGTACGTGCTCTATGACCTGGACTCGACGGGCGGCACCACGGTCAACGACCGCCGGGTTCGCGAGGTGCCCCTCCAGCCGGGCGACATGATCGCCTTTGCCGGGCTCAAGGTACGATTCGAGCGCGCGGCAGAGGACGCCGAACCCCCATCCGTGACCCGCCCCATCCAACGGCGCCACTCAGGAGGAGCAGGGTGAGCCAGAACGTGGTCATCCTCCTCTTGCGGATCACAGCGACGGTCCTGCTCTATCTCTTTTTTCTGGGCGTGGCGCTGATGGTGTGGCGCGACTGGCGTGCGGTCTCCACGCAGGTGGAGCGCGTGCAGCGGTCCGCTGCCCGGTCGTTGGGCCGCCTCGTTGTCATCCAGAGCGGCGGTACCGACCTGACACCGGGAGAGGCCTTTCCACTCAGCGTGGTGACCGGCATGGGGCGCGATCCCTCCAACACGGTGGTCATCGACGTCCCCTTTGCTTCTGCCGAGCACGCCCTGCTCTCGCTGCGGGACGATCGCTGGTGGCTCGAGGACCGGGAGAGCAGGAATGGCACCCGGCTCAACGGCGAACCGCTCAAGGCCCCGGCGATCGTCGTCACCGGCGACGAGATCGGCATCGGCGGCGTGCGGCTGCGGATTGAGCTGGAGGAGACATAGGCGACGAACCGCCAAGGCGCAGAGAACGCCGAGGGGAGCCACAGCGACGAACCGCCAAGGCGCAGAGAACGCCGAGGGGAGCCACAGCGACGAACCGCCAAGGCGCAGAGAACGCCAAGGCAAGGATCAGACTGCGCCGATCCGGGACTGGATGATGACCAGCACCTCTTCCAGGGTGGTCACGTCGGAAGGTTGGCGGCTAGACTGAGCGCCTACGTGGGTATGATGGGGAAAACCATCCATCTGCGGATTCCAGCACAGCGCGAAGCTCTTCTAGCCGTTCCTGAAGCTCAGCTTGATACCCTTCCCAACTGCTCCACTCTACGTAGGCTTCGTGCGCTTCCAAGTCAGCATCTGGGGGCAGTCCCACCTCTTGAAGGCGGGCGAAGGACATTCCATGCTGATCCTCATACTCTGCGATGCGCAGTTGAGCCTCCAAGAGTTGGCTTTCCAGTTCCTGAATATGGCGTTCCACGCCCAATTGGACGATGTGCTGCCATACCTGAGTGGGTAGTTTGACCGCTTTTTCGGTCGCCATGCTGCCACCTCGATGCGAGCCAACACATTCATTGGAGTTTGCTGTGTGCCCGTCCTGAGACTTTGGCACCTAGCTCGGACCAGACGTCATCACGTGCAAAGATTGTACTCTAGACTGCCCCTTCTCGCAAAGAGCGTTGTCTTCTGAACGTCCAGGCGGATATTGGACTCAACCTAGATCCGTGGTATCATGGTGGCGTGCGCCCGTGGGCAAGCACACAAGCATCACTGCTGGAGGAAGACGTGGACATTTATGCTGAGCTGGGTCTGGAACCGATCATCAATGCCGGGGGAACCCTGACTACCCTCGGAGGGTCGCTGATGCTGCCAGAGGTGACGGAGGCGATGCTCGCCGCCAGCCGCGCCTTTGTGCGTATGGATGAGCTGCACCTGGCGGCAGGGCGGCGGATCGCCGAGCTGGTGGGCGTGGAGGCGGCACACGTCTGTGCAGGCGCTGCCAGTGGGATCGCTTTGATGGCGGCGGCCTGTATGGCGGGGGCAGATCCGGCCAAGATCCGGCGCCTGCCCGACACGACGGGGATGGTGCACAGGTTCGTCGTTCAGCGGCCTCAACGCAACCCGTTCGACCTTGCCGTTCGCCTGGTGGGGGGTGAGATCGTAGACGTCGACCCCGACGCGGGCAAGCTGGAGCGGGCGATCCAGGAGGACTCTGTCGCCGCCGTGTTCTACACCTTTGCCTGGTTCTGCTTTAGGGAGTCCCTACCGCTGGTAGAGGTCACCGAGATCGCGCGCCGGTATGGGGTGCCGGTGGTCGTGGACGCCGCGGCCGAGGTCCCACCGGTGGAGAACCTGTGGCGCTTTGTCAAAGAGGGCGCGGACCTGGTGACGTTCAGCGGCGGCAAGGCGCTCCGGGGGCCGCAGTCCAGTGGGCTGATCCTGGGCAGTGAGGCGCTCGTCGAGGCCTGCCGGCTGAACGACAATCCCTACATGGCGGTCGGCCGCCCAATGAAGGCGGGCAAGGAAGAGATCGCTGGCCTGGTCAAAGCCGTCGAGCTGTACGTGGAGCGGGACCACGCCGCTGAGGGGTTCGTCTGGGACCGGCGGGTCGCACGCGTGATCGAGACCCTGTCCGACCTCCAGGGGGTGCGCGCCTGGCGGCAGATGCCCTACGGCATCGGGCAGCAGATCCCGCACGTCACCCTGAGCTGGGATGAAGCCGCCCTCGGCGTGACCTACGAAGAACTGGTGCGGCGGCTGTTGGAGGGCCGGCCCCGGATCGCGGTGCAGCTTGTCAGCCCGTCGAGATATGGCGAGGCCGGCTTTGAGAGCTCTCAGGTGCGCATCCACCCCCATACCCTGCGGGAAGGGGAAGAGGTGGTCGTGGCGGAACGCGTGAGAGAGATCCTGGGCGGGACGTAAGTGAACCGCCAAGGCGCGGAGAACGCCAAGAAACGCTGCGGACCGTGGCACGCGGGGAAGGGTCTTCTCGTTCCGACGGTCTCCGTCGGAGCGGGGCGGGTGCTGCGCGCCGACGCGGACGCTCTGCGTCGGCGCGAGGCAGTGAGGGGTGCGTGCCGACGCGGACGCTCTGCGTCGGCACGAGAAGGAGGACATCGATGAAGCCGGTTCCCAACGCCGTCATTGGCGGCAGCGGTCTGTACCAACTGGAGGGGATGACCGACATCCAAGAGATCGAGGTCGTCACCCCCTTTGGCAGTCCCTCAGACGCGATCACCGTCGGTGACCTGGAGGGTATTCGTGTAGCCTTTCTTCCCCGCCACGGACGTGGGCACAGGATCTCGCCTACCGAGCTGCCTGTGCGGGCCAACATCTATGCCCTCAAGAGCCTGGGCGTGCAGCGAATCATTGCCAGCAGTGCGTGTGGCTCTCTGCGCGAGGACTATGCGCCGCGGGACATTGTGATCCCCGATCAGTTGTACGATCGCACGCGGCACCGCGCGCCCCACACCTTTTTCGACGAGGGCATCGTCGCGCACATCGGGTTCGCGGACCCCTTCTGCCCCGAGCTGCGCCGGGTGCTCCTGGAGGCCGCCCAGGCTGCCGGAGCGACGGTACACGACGGGGGAACGATGGTGGTGATGGAGGGCCCCCAGTTCTCGACCAGGGCCGAGTCGGCGGCCTATCGACAACTCGGGTTTGACACCATCGGTATGACGGCGCTGCCGGAGGCCAAGCTGGCGCGCGAGGCCGAGATCTGCTACGCCTCGATGAACCTGGTGACCGACTATGACGTCTGGCATTCGGAGCACGGCGAGGTGACGGTCGAGATGGTCGTGGCCAATATGCGGGCCAACCTGGAGACGGCCAAGCAGATCATCCGCCGCGCTTTGCCGGCGATGGAAGCGATGGGGGATGATGCCTCGTGCGGCTGCCCCACCGCGCTGGCAGGAGCAATCATCACCGATCGGACCCGGATACCGACCTCCAAGGTAGAGCAACTCAAGCTGTTGATCGACAAGTATGTCTAGCGTGGCGTACGCTCGTGCGGGGACCAGGGAGTGGAGGGCCCAGTGGTCTGAACTGGGGCTGATCCTTGCAGCGCTCCTGTTCGCGGGCGGTGCGTTCGCGCAGTTGGCCCTGGTGGAGCGAGGAGAGGTCGCGGTGGCGTACGTGCGCCCCTGGGTCGCGCTCGCCGTGCTGGCGCTCGCCGGATGGGGCGTGCTGACCTGGCGCGTGCCGGTCCGCGACCCGCTTTTGTTCCCGATCACCGTGCTTCTGTGTGGGTGGGGGCTGGTCGAGGTCGCGCGCCTGCAGGATGGCTTCCTGGTCCGGCAGACCGTCTGGGTGGGCGCCGGCGTCGTGGCCCTGCTGCTCATCGCCGCCGTGCCCTACCGGTGGTATTGGCTCAGCCGATACCGCTACCTGTGGCTGTTCAGCGGGCTGGGCCTGCTGGGTCTGACTATCATCTGGGGCGTGAACCCGCTGGGCGTGGGCGACCGGCTGTGGCTGAGCCTGGGACAGATGCTCTACTTTCAGCCCTCCGAGCTGCTCAAGGTGCTGCTGGTGATCTTTATGGCCAGCTACCTGGCCGAAAAGCGCGAGCTCCTGGTGATGACCCGCACGCGCATTGGACCGCTGCGCCTGCCCCCGCTGCCCTACCTGGCCCCCCTGCTGCTGATGTGGGGGTTTTCGCTGGTCCTGCTGGTCTGGCAGCAGGACCTGGGCGCGGCCCTGTTGTTTTTCAGCACCTTTCTGTCCATGCTCTATGTGACCACCGGGCGGCGGCCCTACGTGGCCGTGGGCCTGGGGATGTTTGTGCTCGCTGCCTTTGCCGGCTACCTGGTCTACGATCGCATCCAGGTGCGGGGGGCGATCTGGCTGGATCCCTGGTCGGACCCGCGCGGAAATGCCTACCAGATCGTGCAGTCGCTGCTCGCTTTTGCCAGCGGGGGGCTGTTCGGCACTGGCGTGGGGCTGGGGCACCCTACACCCTACATTCCGGTCGTGCATACCGACTTTGTCATGGCCGCGATCGGCGAGGAGTGGGGGATGATCGGGGCCCTGGGACTGATCCTGGCCCTGTTGGTCCTCGTCGCCCGCGGGCTGCGCGTGGCGATGCGTGCCCGGTCGGCTTTTGTCTCCCTGCTGGCAGTGGGCCTGTCGGCGATGCTCGGCTGGCAGAGCCTGATCATCGCCGGCGGCACGCTCAAGTTGATCCCTCTGACCGGCGTCACCTTGCCCCTGGTCAGCTACGGGGGCAGCTCGATGCTGGTCTCCTGCGCGATGATCGGGCTGCTGCTGCGAGCATCCTCGGCGGTGAGGCCCGGGCTTTCTGCCGAGGCCCCCACCTCCCCGTACGGGGATCTGCGACCAGCCCTCCCCCGCGGTCCGCCGCAGGGGAGGGCTGGCCCCCACCCTGACCCTCCCCCGTGGCAGAGCCACAAGGGAGGGAAGGCCCCCACCCTAACTGCTTCGCGACCCGGCTACCAGCG
>JADHXD010000118.1 GCA_016783145.1 Anaerolineae bacterium | reverse complement strand
CCACGGCGATCACCTGGGAGATCACCGGCTCCTGCTAAAGAGCGGCGTGACCTTTTACGAGGGCTGCGTGCGCGTTCCCTACCTGATCCGCTGGCCGGCTGCGTTCCCTCAGGGGGCGGTATGCGAGGACCTGGTGGAGTCGATCGACCTGGCCCCGACCTTGCTCGACGTGGCTGGGGTGGACATCCCACCCACGATGCAGGGGCGCAGCCTGGTAGGCCTCGCCGAGGGCACGATCCCTGACTGGCGCGACGACGCGTTTGCCGAGATCGACCTGCGGATCAACCCCAAGATGCACGGCCCCCGCGACCCTGGGTCGCGGGACTATGTGGCCATGATCTGCACACGCCGGTGGAAGTACGTCCACTTTCCGAACCTGGGCATCGGTGAGCTGTATGACCTCGTGCGCGATCCCCACGAACTGGACAATCTCTACACCCATCCCGAGTATGCGGGCATCGTGGCGGAGATGCGGCTGCGGCTGCTCAACCGGTATATGCGCAACCAGCGCCCCTACATTGGCGAGCGGACGGAAACCTTTGGCGAGTTCTACGATTCGGACCATCGTCCCCCCGAGGGGGGCCTGCCAGGGGTCAAGTATGCGCCCCCTGAGCGGGTTTGAGAGAGGAGCTGAAGGAAGGTGAACGATCGCGAGAGATTCCTGGCATGCGTCCTGGGCGAGCCCGCGGACCGGCCGCCGTTCTGGCTGTACTGGAGTCCGTGGGAGACGACCCTCAAGCGCTGGCGAGATGAGGGCATGCCCGAGGGTGGGGATCCGCGCACGCTTTTCGGCGCTGACACGCCACCGAGAGCCATCCCGGTGAACTGCGGGCCGTGCCCCAAGATCGACCCGGTCGTCCTCGAAGAGAGCGCGGAATTTGTGGTCCACACCGATAGCTGGGGGATCGTGCGGAGGGATTTCAAGCACCGCGAATCGATGTCCCAGTTTCTCAGGTTTCCCATCCAGGGATGGGAGGATTGGGAGCGGTTCAAGGGCGAGCGATTGGACCCGGACCACGCGGAGCGCCTGAGCGGGGATTGGCGGGAGGCGTGCGCCCAATGGCGTGCGGCGGGGGTGCCGATCCAGTTGGGAGCCTACCCGGATGTCGGGGTGTACGGCGTGGTGCGCTGGCTGCTGGGCAACGAGGATGGGCTGATGGCGTTCTATACGATGCCTGACCTCGTGCACGAGATTATGGACCACATGACCGGGCTCTATCTGACGGTATTCGCCAAGGTCGTCCGAGAGGTGCAGGTGGACGTCATCCACATCTGGGAGGACATGTGTTCGCGGAACGGGCCGCTGATCTCGCCCCGGCACTGGGATGAGTTCATCGGGCCGAACTATCGCCGGATCAAAGCGTTTGCCCGAGAGCACGGCATCCCGGTGATCTCGGTGGACACGGATGGGGACCCGGACCTGCTGGCCTCGCGGATGATGAGGGATGGGGTGAACCTGCTCTTCCCGATGGAGGTGGCTGCGGGCTGCGACGTCAACGCGTGGCAAGACCGGTATCCGGCCTTGGGTATGATGGGGGGTATCGACAAGCGCGCCCTGGCGGCAGGCTCGGCGGCGATCGATGCAGAGCTGGCCCGGGTCCGACCGGCGGTGGCGAAGGGCCGGTATATCCCGGCCCTGGATCACCTGGTGCCGGATGACGTGTCGTGGGAGCATTACAGCTACTATGCGCGGGCGCTGGAACGGATGGTGAGGTCGTAGGGCAGGCGCGCCGTCCCGGCCTGAATAGGTCGGCACCCGGGGTGCGTTTGTCGTCAGGTGCAGTTGGTATTGGTGGGTCTGGCGTATTCTTTGGGAGCCGAAACAGCAAAAGAGGCGGCGATAGGCCGCCTGCTTTTGCGATTCTGGGCTTTCAGTGAGAACTATTGTCGAGCGGTGGCGAACAGTGCTTTCAGTGCGACCACGATCATCGCTCCAGCGACGAAGGCTGCTACATACCCCAGGACGTTCCCTATGATTCCGCCGAGGAAGGGTATCGTGTTGAGCGCCGTTGCGGAAAGAGCGAACGCAATCGCAGCCATCAAAAAGCCCTGCGTATTCTCCGCGGAAATGTTGAGAAGGCCGACGATCACACCAAGGATCGCCAGCACCCAGACCAGCCACTCAACTTGAAGGAAAAGCCCCAAGACCGCGGCAAGTACCAGCCCGATGATAAAAGCCCATCTACCGACTGTTGCGAGTTTCATTTTGACCTCCTGTGACTAGAAGAAACGTTAGGTGAACACTGATGCGAATCTTTGTTCAAGACGGTGATGTATGTCACATATTAAAACACCTATTCAGAAAACAGTTGCGCACTTTCATAAACGGTTTATGTCAATGGTCCACAGAGAAACCGTGACATGTTGTCCTCATCGAACACGGCTTTTCAGCAGGCAATTGCTGTCAGCTTGGGTTTGCGGCAGCCCTGCGAAAAGCCCGCACGTGGCTTGCCCTCTCGGGCGGTTTCTGGTACAATGGGCCGGTAACGAAACAGCTTTTCAGCGTGGACAAAGCGTGGGGCAAGTTCGTCACTTGCCCCACAAGGCGTTTGTATTGCGGATAGGAGAACGGAGGAGGATCGTGATCTATCGACAGTTGGGCCAGACCGGCCTGAAGGTATCGCAGTTGGGATTCGGGGCGATGAGGCTGCCGATGACAGAGGTGGATGGTGAACAGGTCGTCGATCGGGAGTTGGCAATTCCGATGATCCACCGGGCATTCGAGGCAGGGCTCACCTACATCGACTCGGCAGTGGGGTACTGCAACCAGGACAGCCAGCGCGCGGTGGGCGAGGCGCTCAAGGGCTGGCGGGACCAAATCGTCGTCTCGACCAAGAACCACTACTATGGCGAGGACGAGGCGGAATGGTGGGGAAACCTGGAGAACAGCCTCGAGAGGCTGGACGTCGACTATATCGACATCTATAACCACCACGGTCTGAACTGGAAGCGGTACGAGGAGGATGTCGAGCCGCGCGTGGGCAAGTGGATGCGCAAGGCCTACGATCAGGGCCTGATCAAGCACATCTGCTGCTCGTTCCACGATGACAACGAGGCACTGAAACGGCTCGTCGACACCGGCTACGTGGAGTCGATCACCTTGCAGTATAACTTGCTGAACCGTGACCTGGAGGAAGGGATCGCCTACGCTCACGAGAAGGGCCTGGGTGTGGTGGTGATGGGGCCGGTGGCTGGCGGTCGTCTTGGCGTGCGATCGGAGGTCCTGACCCAGATCATCCCCGGCGTCGAGCGCGTGCCCGAGCTGGCCCTGCGGTTCGTGCTCTCCAACCCCAACGTCACCGTCGCGCTCTCGGGGATGAGCACGATGCAGCACGTCGAAGAGAACGTCGTCACGGCCGCAGATGAGGTGAGCCTGTCGCTGGAGGATACGCGGCTCATCCTCGAGCACCTGGAGCGCCTCTCGGAGATGGCCAAGCTGTACTGCACCGGGTGCGGGTACTGCATGCCGTGCCAGCAAGAGGTCAACATCCCGTTCATCTTTGAGGCCTACAACCTGGGGCAGGTCTATGGCCTGTGGGACGTGGCCCGACAGCGGTACGCGAACCTTCCGAACCAGAGGCGGGACGGCGGACAGCAGGCGGACGCGTGCATCGAATGCGGCGAGTGCGAAGAAAAGTGCCCGCAGAACATCCAGATCCGAGACCAGCTCAAGGCCGCACACGCTGCGCTGACCGCCCGGTAGGCGAATCCTATTCCTGATTTGGGGAGTGTGCTCCAGACCCCAAGGGTTTGCTGTGAAACCCTTGGGGTCTCTAGCTGGACAGGCCTTCCGCTATCCGCAGATTACACAGATTGCGCAGATTGCGGCGAATCTGTGGATGAGAGCGTTCTATCCATTCGCCGAGGGCGTGCTATGCCCTTCCGGTGACCTTGAGGAGGAGGGCGCGGGTGTAGGGCTCCACGGGGAGGTCAAGGGCGTCCTCCAGGGACACCCATACGTAGGACTGGGCCTCGTCGTTCAGCGTGACGTCGAGGGAGTCTGTCCGGCAGAGGTAGTCAAAGAAGACAAAGTGCCGCCGCTTCCAGAAGGCGTCGTTGTGGATGAACTCTTGGAAGGCGATGAACTCGATCCCGTAGATGTCGAGGCCCGTTTCTTCTTTGATCTCCCGCCGGAGGGCGTCCTCCATCCGCTCCCCCAGCTCGATGTGCCCACCGGGGATGACGTAGCGGTCTCGCCACTTGTGAGAGCGCATCAGAAAGACCTCGCCGTGCGGGTTCAGAATGACGGCGCCGACGGTCGGTTCGGGGTAGCGCTGTTTTGCCACGGTCACTCCTCTCTCAATTCCTTGAGGGAAAAGGGTTGGTGCTTTCTGAGCTGGGGCTTCCCTGGATAGAGCTGGCGCGCTCAGCCGCGTGCTGGGGGGCAAGCCTAGCATAGAACACGCCCAGTGTCAAGCGCAGCGGCGGCTGCCGGGGCGGGTTTCACGCTGTCAGCGGACTGGTTCCCCCGCCTGGAGCGCCCGCGCCTCCGGCACGGATGCGGACAGGATGCTGCGCGACCACGCGGAGCGTCGGAACCAGGGGATACGCCAGGCGCAAGCCCTCTGCAAGGATCTGCGCGCGACGGTGGCGCACAGGCGAGCCGCTTGCGCTACGATCCGCTGTACCTTGACTTCTGCGGTTGATGGCGCTAGAATGTGGGCAGAAGCCTCTCACAGGAGGGCCTGCCCGTCGAGTTCCTTTGCATCTACTACCGAGGGGACCGCTATTCGCTGTACAACGAGCTGCAGGGATAGGGATCTGTGCTGTCGTCCAGTGGTGGCGCAGGAACGCCGGCACGAGCGGACGATTCGCCGGTGGCAGTCCACCCTCTCGGGAGAGACGTCGCCTTTGATGTAGTTGCGCGGGGGGTATACCCCCAGTTGTTGGAAAAGATCGCGGAAAGGTGTGAGATGTCTGATAGGCAACCCGAAATGTGGGCGGCACGCCTGTACGGCGCCGGAGACCTGCGCGTGGAGCGGGTGGAGCGACCCGTCCTGTCGAGCGACGACGAGGTGCTGATCCGCACGCACGCGTGTGGCATCTGTCCCAGCGACCTGCGCGCATACACCGGCCTGCGCCCGCCGAACCGTCCTCCCCCCTATACGCCCGGGCACGAGTGGGCGGGAGAGGTCGTCGATGCCGGCGATGCAGTCGATGGGTTCGCCGTTGGCGACCGAGTCGTGCCCAGTTGGCGGGTCCCGTGCGGCAAGTGCGCCTACTGCGTGCGAGGCAAGCACAACTTTTGCGAGAACCTGGGGCGCGGGCGCGTGCGGGGCGGCTTTGCCGAGTACGGCGTGGCGGCAGCGGAGAGCCTGCTCAAGATCCCGGACGGTGTCTCGTACCCCGAGGCCAGCTTTTGCGAGCCGGTGGCCTGCTGCATCAACGGCAGCCTGGACAGTGAGATCGCGTTCGGCGACGAGGTGGTGATCGTGGGTGGAGGGCCGATCGGCCTCTTGCACCTGCAACTCGCCAAGCACTCGGGGGCGCGGGTTTACGTCAGCGATCTCTTGCCCGAGCGGCTGGAAAAGGCCGAGGAACTGGGCGCGGATGGCGTGATCCACGCCTATCGCGGGGATCCGGTGGTTCACGGATGGGAGCTGACCGGCGGTCGAGGTGCGGACGTGGTCATCGCTGCCGTGGGGGCTCCTCAGGCCCTGCAGCAAGCCCTGGCGCTGGCAGGGACGTGCAGCACGGTCAACTTTTTCGCGGGAACGTACCCGCCGACCGTCCTGGAGATCGATCCGAACCTGCTTCACTACAAGCAGATCCGCCTGACGGGGAGTCACGACTATACCCCTGCACACTTTATCACGGCGCTCAAGTTCATCGAGATGGGCACGGTTCGCGTAGCGCCGCTGATCAGCCACGTCTTGCCACTGGCAGAGATCAAGCGTGGGTTTGACCTCGTCGCCGGGCGGATGGGATTCAAGGTGATGATCACGATGCTCTAGATCGAGTCGGAGGGAGCTGTGCCAGCCAGAGAGGGGTGCCTTGCGGCGGTGGATATCGGCACGACGACGACTCGCTGCGTGCTCTATGACCTGAAAGGGCGGCCCGTCGAAGCGGCGTACCGTGAGCCGGTCGTGCACCATCCGCGCACCAACTGGACGGAGGTCGAGCCGGAGGACTGGTGGCTGTGTGCGGCGGCGGCGATCCGGGAGGCCCTGGAGCGATCCGGCGTCCCCAACACAGCGGTGCTTGGCGTCGGCCTCTGCGGGCTCAAACACGCGATCGTGCCTCTGGATGCCCAGGGCACGCCCCTGGCACGGTCGATGTTGTGGATGGACCAACGCTGCCAACCTCAGGCAGAGTGGATGACCCGCGAGCACGGAGACGCCATCGCGGCAAGCACCGGGGGCGGACCGACGATGAGCACCACGCCGTCGGCACCCAAGCTGCGCTGGATCGCCGAGAACCAGCCTGACCTGCTGCAGCGGGCGCAAGTCCTGCTCCTGGTCAAAGATTTCGTCCGCTTCCGCTTGACGGGCACCTTGGCGACCGATCCCTCCGACGCCGGCGGCACTCGTCTCTACGATCCCCGGACCGGCGACTGGTCGCAGCGGATGCTGGACCTGGTCGGGGTGCCCCGCGAAAAGATGCCCCCGATCTGCGAACCCACGAGTGTGGCCGGTGGGGTGACCGAGTGTGCTGCGCGCGCGACGGGGCTCCAGCCGGGCACTCCGGTCGTCGTCGGCGGGGGAGATGTCCAGTGCACGCTGATCGGGGCCAATGCCTATGGGATGGAGCGGGCGTGCCTGTACCTGGGAACGGCAGCCTGGCTCTCCGTCGCTCGTTCAACGTCCTCTGGCAGCTTTGGGGCGACGTCCACCACCGGTGCGGCGCTCAAGTGGCTGTCGCTGCTCCTCGGCTACGACCAGCCAGGGCACACTCCGGCCTCGTACAGCGTGCTCGTCGTGGAGGCAGAGCGCTCGCCCGCCGGGGCGCGGGGTCTGACCTTTCTCCCGCACCTGATGGGCGAGCGGGGCCCCGAGGATGACCCGGAGGCCAAGGGCGTGCTCTATGGGCTTTCGCTAGCCCACCGCCGGGAGGACGTCGCGCGCGCCGTCCTGGAGGGCTGCGCGTTCCAACTGCGGCGGATCGCCGAAAGCCTGGAGCCGTGCGGGATCGGAGAGGCGATCGTCGTGGGTGGGGGAGCGAAAAGCCCTCTCTGGCTGCAGATCATTGCCGATGTGACGGGCACGGCTCTGCTGCGACCTCGTGCCCTGGAGGCCGGGGCCCTGGGGGCAGCCATCCTGGCTGGCGTAGGCGTGGGGGTCTACCCCAGCATCCGGAAGGCCGCTCAGGACCTGGTGCGGATCGAGGGACGGACCCAGCCGGATGAGGGGCGACGGGCGCAGTATGACGGGCTCTATTCCCTGTTCCTGGATTTGGAAGAGAGCGTAGCTCCGCTCTATAGGAGGGGCCGATGAAAGCTGCGATGTTCTATGGCGGCACAGACATCCGGGTGCAAGAGGTGGCACAGCCGGTGCCGGGACCCGGTGAAGTGCTGGTCCGCGTGAGGGCAGCAGGGGTCTGCGGGAGCGATCTGCACGGGTACCGGGACCCGAACCGTGGGTGGCCCGGCCTGGGACGACCCAATATGACCGGCCACGAGCTCGCGGGAGAGATCGCTGCCCTGGGCCCCGGCGTGGTCGGGCTGGCCGCAGGTCAGCGCGTGGGGGTGGAGCCGAGGCACCTGGTGGGCTGCGGGCATTGCCGGTGGTGCCGCCAAGGCGCGTACCAACTCTGCCCAGAGCTGGGTATGGTGGACGGGAAGCGGGTGCACTCGACCGGCTTTGCCGAGTACTCGCTTGAGTCGGCGGAAAAGTGCTACTCGCTGCCGGAAGATCTGTCGATCGAAGAGGCTGCGATACTGGACGTGTACGCCGTGGCCGTGCACGCCGTGCATCGCGTGCCGGTGAGCCCGGTGGACACGGTCGTTGTGCTGGGTGTGGGAGCGATCGGGCTGGCGATCGCCCAGGTGGCGAGGGCCGCAGGGGCCGGGCGGGTGATCGCCGTGGGCAGGCGGGAGGAGCCGCTGGCGCTGGCGCGGCAGCTCGGCTGTGATGAGACCGTCGACAGCGCTCGGACGGACCCTGTGGAGGCAGTGCGCACGCTCACAGGCGGCGAGGGCGCGGACGTGGTCTTTGAGGCCGTTGGGGGCACGGCACCCACGTTCGCGCAGGCATCGATGATGGCGGCGCCTGGGGGGCGCGTGGGGATCGTGGGTTCTTTTGTCGAGCCTCAGGTGTTGGACGTGCGGGTCTGTATGCGCAAGGAAGTGTCTCTGAACTGGGTGTGGAGCTATGGCCTGTGGCAGGGCGTGCCCGAGTTCCAGGTCGCGCTGGACCTGATGACCGGCGGGAGGGTAGACGCCGCGCCCTTGATCAGCCATCGATTCCCGCTGGATTCCATCGACCAGGCCTTTGCCGCAGCGGCGGACAAGCGAGCGTCGGGCGCCGTCAAGGTGTTGGTGATCCCGTAGGAGAGTGCTCAAGAGCTGGGCCTGCCACAGAGAGCGCAGAGAACACAGAGGAGAAAGGGCAGCGACCTGTATCCACAGATTACGCAGATTGCGCAGACCGGAAAACCCAGCGACTTTGTCCACAGATTACGCCGATCGCGCAGACCGGAAAACCCAGCGACTTTGTCCGCAGATTACGCAGATTGCGCAGACCGGAAAACCCGGCGACTTTATCCACAGATTACGCAGATTGCGCAGACCGGAAAAACCTGTGGTAGTCTGTGTACTCTGGATGATAGCATTTTCTCCATCGTACGGATCCTATCTGGCTTCTCCATGAGGGAGCGATAGGAGGGAGAGAGCCGAGAGTGAAACGCATCTTGTCGTGTGTCGAGATCCTGGATGAGGGGGACGTGAGGGCGCTGCATCAGGCCACCCTGGAGGTGCTGTCGACGGTGGGCTGCCGCCTGCCGCACGAGCGGGTGCTGCGCATGATGCGCGGTGCAGGGGCGAAGGTGGATGAGGGCACCGCTACCGTTCGCCTGCCCCCAGAGCTGGTGGAGCGATCCATCGCCCACGCCGTCGGGGCAGAGGCAGGGCAGACGGGACGCCCACGCTTTGCTCAACCGGCATTTATCCGGCGCAGTGGGTTTCGCGTGGGCCTGAGCACCCAGGCGAACATGATCGACTATCACGCCCGGTCGAGAAGGCAGGGAACCACCGAGGACGTACTGAAGGGGATCGCTCTGTGCAACGCGCTGCCGCACGTGAGGTCGTGCATGCCGCTGGTCACCCCGGCGGATGTGCCGAGCCACGTGGCGGACCTGTATGGGTATTCTCTGTGTACGGTGTACTCGACCAAGCCGTACGGGGTGTACATCCTCTCGCCCGAGACAGCGCGGCAGATCCTCCGTATCTGGGAGCTGGTGCGCGAGGAACCTGCCCGAGCCGGCGACCGCCCTCGGCTTTCGTATCTCCTGGAGCCGAACGGATCGCTCTCCTATGACGAGTTCAGCCTGGAGATGGCCCTGATCTTTGCCGACGCGGGCCACCGGATCCACGTGGGGCCAATGGCGATGGCCGGGCTCGACGCGCCGGTCACCCTGGCAGGCACGCTGGTCATCCAGAACGCGGACAATCTGATCGGCGTTGTGCTGTGCGACTTGCTGGGCCTGCCCGGCACCTGGTCCGGTTCCGCGCACACGCTGGACCTGCGGCACGCGCTGTGTTCCTTTGGCTCGCCAAACCAGGTGCTGCTCGGATGGGCGGCCATCCAACTGGGCCGCAGCTATGGTTTTGAGGTGACCGTCAACAGCGCGCTGACCGACGCCTGTGTGCCCGATTTCCAGGGCGGCTTTGAGAAAGGAATGAGCGGCATGGCCGCTCTATTGGCCGGGGCGGCGGGCGTGGGCGCTCAGGGGCTTGTGGGCGCGGACCAAGGGGCCAGCCTGGAGCAGTTGGTTGTCGACGACGAGTGGGCGAGCGCGATAGACCACATCTTTGGGCTGGGTTTTGAGGTCAACGAGGAGACGCTGGCCCTGGACACGATCCGGCAAGTGGGGATCGGGGGCAACTACCTGGCCGAGGATCACACCGTGCGCCACATGCGGGAGACATATTGGCCGGCGACGGTGTTCAACCAGAAGAGCTGGGATGCCTGGATGGCGGATGGTGGGCACGACGTCTATGCCCGGGCGCACGAAAAGGTGGAGCGCATCCTGGCCGAGCACTATCCGCCGCCACCGCTCCTGAGCCCCGAGGTGAGGGAAAAGCTGGACGCGCTGGTCGAGGGTGCCCGGTCTCACCCCGAGCTTTTCGTGCCCGAGCGATACCGGGCAGAGGAGAGGGCGTGACCGGGCATGGGCGAGCCGGCTTTGGGGCCGGCGGGACGTGCGGGAGGTGGCGGTGAGCACTGTGGCGATCGTGGGTGCGGGCTATATGGGGACGGTGATCGCGACCCCGCTCGCAGACAACGGCCACGCGGTGCGGTTGGTGGGCACTCACCTCGACGGAGAGATCATCCGGTGCTGTCGCGAGCGCGGGCATCACCCTCGACTGCGACGAGCGCTGCCCCGTGGGGTGGAGCCGTACGGTGTGGAGGACCTGGCCCAGGCACTGGAGGGCGCGGAGGTCATCGTCAGCGGGGTGAACTCACTGGGCGTGCGCTGGATCGGCCAGGCCCTCGGCCCACACCTGCGACCGGGCCAGTCCGTCATCGCGGTCACCAAGGGGCTGGAGGCCGCGGAGAACGGGGACCTGGTCATCTTGCCAGACGTGCTGCGGGGCGAACTGCCGGCAGGGATCCGAGATCAGATCGGGCTGGCAGCCATCGGCGGGCCGTGCATCGCCGGCGAGCTGGCGGGCCGGCGGCCAACCTGCGTGGTCTTTGGGTCTCGGGATGCCGGTGTGGCCGAGCGGCTGGCCGAGGTGTTCCGCACGTCGTACTACTCCGTTTGGACGACGACCGACCTGGTTGGCCTGGAAGTCTGTGTGGCCCTGAAGAACGCGTACACGCTGGCCGTGGGGATGGCGGACGGTCTCCTGGAGCGGGCTGGGGGATGCGATGAGGCGGGCGCGTACATGCACAACCTGGGGGCGGCTTGCTTTGCCCAGGCGTGCACAGAGATGGCGCATCTGCTGCGGATCACGGGGGGAGGACGAGCCTTTGCCTACGGGCTGCCCGGAGCGGGGGACCTGTATGTGACCTGCCAGAGAGGGCGAAGCTACCGGTTGGGGGTGCTGCTGGGGTCAGGGCATTCGTTCGTCGAGGCGCGCGCGCTGATGCCGGGCGAGACGCTCGAGGCCGCAGAGTGCGTGCGGGCCGTCGGAGAGGCCCTGCCCAAGCTGGCGGCGCGCGGCCTGATCGATGGGGGAGATCTGCCGTTGATGCGGGCGTTGGTGGACGTGATCGTGCGCGGTCGTCCTGCCGAACTGCCGCTGGGAAGCTTCTTGCGAGTACAGAATAGGAGAGCACAATGACCCTGTCGATCGACTCAACCTTGAGGGCCTTGTTGGCCGACGAACGGACGAGAGCTGTCTTGGCGAGGAAGTTCCCGGGTAGGGGGGACGATCCGCGCCTCCACGAGGTGATGGACTACTCGCTGCGGTCTATCGCCTCGTACCCGGAAGCGGGCATCACGCAGGAAAAGCTGAGGGCTGTGGACGAGGCGCTGAGAGTCAGCCAGGCCTGAGCCACTCCCGGTCCACAGATTGCGCAGATTGCGCAGACTACGGCGAACATCGCGGGCTCCGAGGGGCTCAGAACGACGCGATCTCTGGGGAGGACACATAGCGAGCGACCGTCTGCCGGGCAAAGTCGAGGACGCTCCTGCGCAGCGCCTCTGGTGCCAGGACCTCGATCGCTCCTCCCAGGCCGAGGACCCGATCCCGGGCGGCCTCGAGGGTCTCAAAGGAGAGCTGAAGGGTGATCCACCCTGCGGCATCCGGTGGCGGTGCCTGGGCCAGCGCATCGCGGATGTGCGGGCCAAAGAGCCGGGGCAGGTGAGCGGCAAGCTGAGGGGAAACACGCGCCGTGACGGGATAGTGGGGCCGGCTGCCTTCAAACTCGGCACACCACTCCTGCCAAAAGAGGCCCAGATCAAAGTCGGAGGGGCGCTCAAAGAGCTCTTCCGAAAGGCGAGCATTCACCAGGCGCGAGACGCGGCGGGCACGAACCGTGCCGTTTCGCGCAGAGACCAGATACCAGATGCCCGCCTTGGCGACGAGCCCGTAGGGGTCTACCAGGCGCTCGATCTCGACTGGCGAGCCGTACGTCTGGCGCACCGTGATGTAGGCCCTGCGGTCCTGCCACACGGCGTCGTGGAGCGTCTGAAGGTAGGGCAGCGGCTCCTGGCCCTGGAACCACCAGACCGAGTCCAGGTGAACCCGCTGGCGCACTCGCTCCCCATCGGTGCGAAGGGCTGGGGGCAGCGCCGCACGAAGCTTGAGCATCGCGGCTTTGAGCTCCTTGCCGACACCCAGCTCTGCCAGTGGTGCGGGAATGGTGAGCATGAACAGCGCCCGCACCTGGTCCTCAGTCAACCCCGTCAAGTCGGTCCGATAGCTGTCGAGCAGCGCATAGCCGCCTTCTGGACCCCGTTCTGCATAGATGGGCACGCCAGCGCCGCTGAGGGCGTCTACGTCCCGGTATATGGTCCGTTCCGACACTTCCAGCTCGCGGGCAAGCTGCTGTGCGGTTATCTGGCCACGAGCCTGCAGAAGCATCATCAGCGATAGGAGACGATCTGCGCGCATGGTACCCTCCTGTCCGAATCTCTCCTAGATTCTACCACGAAATCCTGACAGAGGATGTCAGGTACTGTGTGGTACACTGTTCGCACTGGTGAAGGTGGGGAATATCGAACAGAGTGGAAAGGAGCAAGTGCAGTGAGCGAACTGGAGGTGCGGATCGTTCGGCTGGCGCCGATGCGCGTGGCGTCTGCGTATGGGTTTGGCGAGAGCCCCGAGGAAGAGGCGTGGGACAAGCTCCTGGCGTGGGCGAGGGAGAAGGGACTGCTAGACGATCTGCAGGCCGTGCGCTTCTTTGGGTTCAACAACCCGAACCCTTCTCCTGGAAGTCCGAACTATGGGTACGAGCAGTGGATCACCGTGGGAGCGGAGATGGAGGCAGAGGGCGAGATCCAGATCAAGGACATTGAAGGGGGCCTGTACGCGGTGACCCGGTGCACGTTGAGCGGCATCGGGAAGGCGTGGAACGAGCTGGCAAGGTGGCGCGAAGACAGCAGCTACAAGAGCGCCTGCCACCAGTGGCTGGAGGAAGGCCTTACGCCGCCCGTGGGCGCACCGCAGGACTGGGATGAGGTGATCCTGGACCTCTACTTGCCGATCGCAGAGTAACCCACGGGCGGAGAGCCTCCCCGTGAGGTTCCCACGCAGGGCAAACCACAAACTGGCGCGCCGGCCGGATCTCTCCGACCGGCGCGCCGCCGTTTCCACGGCGGGAGATCGAAGCGGACGGCGGATTTGCACGTTTGGGAAAATGGTGGTATGTTGACAGTGGGCGCTCGGATTTCAGGGGGCGAGACAAGAAGAGCGTGAGGCCGCCCATAGGCCAGAGCAGGGGAGGAGGCCAAGTGCCGTGACGCGCTACCCGGTACCAGCCGAGGAGACCCGGGTCGAGATCGTTGTGGTGAACTCGCGCTTTATCGCCACCGCCGCGCCGGTCGCAACCGTGGACGAGGCCAAGGAGTTCGTCGCCCGGGTCAAACGCGAGTACGCCGACGCGTCACACAACGTCTCCGCCTACCTGGTCGGCCACGACAAGACGGTCGTCGGTCACAGCCACGATGACGGCGAGCCGTCGGGCACAGCGGGTCGCCCGGCGCTGGCGGTGCTGCAGGGCAGTGGGCTGGGGGACGTGGCAGTGGTGGTGACGCGCTACTTTGGGGGCACCAAACTGGGAACCGGGGGACTGGTGCGGGCGTATGGGGACGCAGTGCGGGAGGTGTTGGCTGCGCTCCCTCGCGCGGTCAAGGTGGCCACGCATACCGTGCGGGTCGAGGTCCCGTACAGCTACTTTGAGCGCGTCCGCCTGCTGGTCGAGGCGCAGCGGGGACAGATCCTGGAGGAGGGCTTTGCCGCCCAGGTGACGGTGTTGGCGCGTTTTGCGGTGGAGCGTACCCCGGCGTTCCAGTTGGCGCTGCAAGAGATGTCCAATGGCAGCCTGGAGGCAGAGGTCGTCGATACGGACGAGGGGACGATCGTGCCAGAGGAGTGAGTGAGGGCGCCGCTGAAGCGAATGAATTCGCAACTACGGGGAGAGGGCGGGTGAGTGCGTCGCTGCGGGGGAAGAGCGGATGAATCCGCCACTACGGGGAGAGGGCGGGTGAGTAGGTCGCTGCGGGGGAAGAGCGGATGAATCCGCCACTACGGGGAGAGGGCGGGTGAGTACGTCGCTGCGGGGGAAGAGCGGATGAATCCGCCACTACGAGGGAAGAGCGAATGGGCGCATTGAAGGTGTTGTACCTCGGCAACAGCTATACGTTCTGTAACGAACTGCCCTCGCTGGTCGGACAATTGGCGGCCTCTGCCGATCCCCCGAGGACGTATCAGTTCCGGACGGTCGCGGCGGGCGGCGTGACGCTGGAGTGGCACTGCCAGAACGAAGAGACGCGGGCCGCGCTGCGCGACCCGGCTGCGACCGGCCCCCGTGCCTCCGGCACGGATGGAGACAGGATGCTGCGCGACCCGGCTGCGACCGGCCCCCGTGCCTCCGGCACGGATGGAGACAGGATGCTGCGCGAGGGAGGCTGGGACTATGTCGTGCTGCAGGAGCAGAGCACACGCCCGGTCGAAGACAGGGCACAGATGGTCCGTTGTGGGACCGAGCTGGGCCGTGAGATCGGGGCGCATGGAGCGCAGCCCGTGCTGTACCTGACGTGGGCTCGACAACACCGCCCGGAGATGCTGCCCGAGCTGGTCGCCGGGTACAGAGAACTGGCAGGGCAAACTGGCGCGCGGGGCGCTCCTGTGGGCCTGGCCTGGAGGCGTGTGCTGGAGGCCGACCCAAACTGCGCGCTGTACGAAGAGGACCAAAGCCACCCGACCGTGCTCGGCTCCTACCTGGCTGCGTGCGTATTTTATGCCACGTTCTACGACGCCAGCCCGATCGGCCTGACGAGAGAAGTGTGGGTGGACGGCGAAGAGGTGTGTCTTTCCCAGGAGCGAGCCGATCTCTTGCAGCGCGCCGCCTGGGAGACGTATACGTCGTTTGAAGCGGACAGCGGTACCGAGACGAAGGGAGGATGACCATGCAGATCGGGCTCTGGGGATGCGGGACGATGGGGAACAGCCTGGCACAGGGGCTGATGTCGACGGATTTGGCTCGGATCCCTGTGGTGTACGACGTGCTGCCCGAGGCGGCAAAGGCGGCGGCGGAGGAGTATGGCGCTCAGACGGTTGACTCGTCGGAGGCCTTGCTGTCGCACGCGGGACTGGATGGGGTGATCGTTGCCCTGCCAGGGTACCTGCACGCCCCGGCAGTGATCCAGGCGGCAGAAGCGGGCGTGGACGTGTTCGTGGAAAAGCCGATGGCCCTGGATGCGGCGACGTGCCGGAGGATGATCGCTGCTGCCCAGGAGGGCGGCATCCAGCTCATGGTGGGGCAAGTGCTGCGCTACTATGAGCCGTACCGGTCGATCTTGCGCTGGCTGGCGGAGGGGCGCTTTGGCAATGTGTTCGCAGCCTCGATGTGGCGGGTCGCCTCCAGCGAGCGGGTAGGGGGCACATATTGGCGGGCCAAGCGCGCGCAGAGCGGGGGCTACCTGCTCGAGGTCGGGGCACACGAGCTGGACATGCTCCGCTGCCTGCTGGGAAGGCCGGAGACCGTGCACGCGCTCTCTCGGAAGGTGCTGCCTCGCCAGAACGAGCTTTTGGATTACATCGCGGTGCAGGTCCGCTTTGCAGAGGGGGGCGCAGCGACCTACGAGAGCGGTGGCGGGAGCCGGATCCCTCAGTATGGCTTTCGCTTCTACTTTGAGGGGGCCACACTGGCCAGCGATTCGGCGTTCGATCCCAAGGCGCTGCAGGTGTATGAGGATGGCAGGCAGGAGGTGAGCATCGCGGAGGACGAGTTCTCGACCGAACACGGAGTCGCGACCGAGATGCGGCTGTGGGTGACCGCGCTGCGCGATGGGACGGCCATGCCGATCCCGGGCGAGGAGGGGTTGGCGACGGTGGCCCTGGCTGAAGCGGCATACCGTTCGGCGGAAATGGGCGTGCCGGTGGTGTACGAGGTGGAAAGCGAATGAATTCGCTACTACGAGCGCGCTGAGGAGCGAATGAATTCGCCACTACGGGTGACTATGCTTGACAGAGGAGGTTGAGCGCACGATGGAACTCACGCTAGGATGTACGACCAGGCCGTATGTGGGATTGCCCTTTGGGGAGATTTGTGAGCGTATCGCGGCGGCAGGCTACACCGACGTCGCCGTTTTCGGGAACGTAGGGGTGGCGTATGACAGCAGCCCGGAGCAGGTCCGCGAGGTGCGCAAGCAGGTCGAGGACGCAGGCCTGCTTCCCTCAATGTGGCTGCCCAGGCTGCACCTGGAGGTGGGCCTGGAAGAGGCATGGTCCAGGGCGCAGCGGATCATCGATCAGGCGGCTGCCCTGGGCGCGACCTGGCTGCTGACCACCGGCGTCAGCGAGCCGGAGCTCTACGAGGACTTTGTGGCGCTGATGCGACGAGCAGCGCCGTACGCAGAGGGTGCGGGCGTGCAGATCACGCTCAAGCCGCACGGGGGGATCAGCTTAACCACGGATGACCTGATCTCGATCCACGGGCAGGTGAACCACCCGGCGTTTGGGATCTGCTACGACCCGGGCAACATCATTTACTACACCGTGGG
>JADHXD010000117.1 GCA_016783145.1 Anaerolineae bacterium | reverse complement strand
GGCGTATGAGCGCCAGTCTAGCCACTGAGGTGCCAGGCACTTGAGGCTTTCTGCAAGTGCCTGGCACCTTGGTACCGAGGTCGCGATCGCGACTGCAGGAGCAGGTATGGATCAGCAAAACGGAACAGCCTGCCAGGGTTCGCCGCGCGGGCCAAGAGCGGTGGCCAGGCTTCGAAGCTGGGCCACCTTTGGTGCCCTGCGCGACCGCAACTATCGCTGGCTGTGGATTGGGTCGCTGGCCTCATCGGCGACGTTCCAGATCGGGACGCTGGCCCAGGGTTGGTTGGTGTACGAGTTGACCGGATCGGCGTTTGCCCTGGGGTGGGTTAGCGCGGGCTGGTCCATTTCCAGCCTCCTTCTCTCGCTCTATGGCGGGGTGATTGCCGACCGGGTGGACAAGCGCGACCTCCTGATCTGGACCCGCCTGGCCATGACCGTGAACACGCTGGCCATCGCCCTGCTGATCTCGACGGGGGCCATCCAGCTCTGGCACCTGGCGCTGAATTCGCTGCTCTCGGGCGTGCTGTTCTCCTTTCTGATGCCTGCCAGCCAGGCTATCGTGTCCGAGCTGGTGGACCGGGACACGCTCCTCAACGCCGTGTCCCTCAACGCGGTCGGGATGGGGATGATGGGCGTCTTTTCGGCCGCTGTCTCTGGCTACCTGATCGAGGCACTCGGAGTGGCCAGCGCCTACTATGTGATGGCCGGTTTCTACGTGGTGGCCCTCTTGACCGTGACCAAGCTCCCTCGTACAGGGCGTGCTGCTGAGGGAGGCTCTGCCACTTCGGTGTGGGCCGACCTGCGCGAGGGGGTGCGCTACATCGGCTCTGATGCCGTACTTCCCTCTCTGCTGGGCATGGCCCTGGGCATCACGATGCTGGCTATGCCCTATCGCACCTTTATGCCCAAGTACGCGCAGGATGTGATGGGCATGGATGCGTCGGGGCTGGGCATCCTCATGGCCGCCCCGGGTGTGGGAGGGCTGGTGAGCTCTCTGATCACCGCCTCCCTGGGAGACTTTCGGGGTAAGGGCAGGCTGCTCCTGATATCGGGCTTGACCATGGGGGCGTCCCTGCTGCTCTTTGCCAACGTGCCCTACCTCGTGCCCGTGCTCCTCCTGCTGGGGTTGGTGGGTGCGGCGAGCAATGCCTTTATGGTGGCCAATAACTGCCTGCTCCAGGTGAACTCGCGTGCCCACATGCTTGGGCGGGTGATGAGCGTGTACATGATGACCTGGGGGCTGTCGCCGCTCGGATCGCTTCCGGCAGGGGCGATCGCCGATCGCCTGGGGGTGCGCTTTGTCCTCAGCCTGGGCGGCGGGATGGCGGCCCTGGTTTTCTTGGGCGCGGGGCTGTTCTTGCCCCGTGTGCGCAGGCTGGAATAGGGCCAGTACGGCAGACCGGGAGTGCATCGATGCCATCCACAAGACCCCTGTCGGGGTTGCAGGTCGTCGCGGTTCGCTACCTCAACAGCCGCTACGTTGGGCGAGACCAGTTGGCCCTGGAGTCCTATGCTGCATCCGGTGTGTACGAGGAAGCCCGTGTACCGGTCGAGGTCTTCGAGCCCAGCATGCCCCAAGGCTTGCCATCCGGCGACGAGGTGGCAGCGATTGGCGCCCTCGGCGGCGAGATCGCCGGGGTCGTGGCCCCGGCGCGCCGCGCGGGGAAAGCGATCTTGATGGTCGGCGGCAACTGCAGCTATGTTACCGGCGTGCTCGGCGGGCTGCAGGACGCGCACGGTCCGGGGGCGCGCATCGGCCTGGCCTGGTTTGACGCCCACGGCGATTTCAACACCCCCCGCACGACCCTGACCGGCCGTCTGGGCGGGATGCCGGTTGCCGTCTGCGCCGGGTTGGCCTACCCCACCTGGCGCGAGCGCTCTCACGTCGCTGCCCCCCTGTCCACCGACCGCATCGTGATGACCGACCTGCGCTCCCTCGATCCGGCGGAGGAGGGGCTCATCCGCGCCACCGACGCCGTAGTCGCCGCGCCCGCGCCCGGTTTCCCCGGCCACGACCTCCGGGGGGCGATAGGCGATCTGGCCGGTCGCGTGGACATGATCTACCTGCACATCGACGCCGACATCCTCGACGAGGCATACCTGCCCAATCACGGCACGCGGGAGCCCTACGGCCCGGATATGGACCAGGTGCTGGAGGCGATCGACGTCGTGATGGCGACCGGCAAGGTGGTCGCCCTGGCTGTCGTTTCCGTACCCTTTCAGGGATCCGGGAGCCAGGTCGATATCGCTTCCGGCGTCGAGCTGATACGAGGCGGGCTGTCCTCCTGGCGCCGCCACGGCATGCCTCTCGGTTGATCCGACAGCCGCGATCCCTGCACCACCGACACCCTCACCCGCGAATCCGGTGGGCATGTCCGCCGCGGCGTTCGTCCCCTGGAAGCATGGTTGGTGCTGGTTAGAAGGGGCGTTGGAACGATGACAGACACACAGTCAGACCCGGATGTCCGCTATCCCAGCATCTTTAACGACGTCATCGGGCCGGTAATGCGCGGGCCATCCAGCTCCCACTGCGCGGCCTCGGTGCGCATTGGCCGCCTGGCGCGGGACCTGATGGACGGGCAGATCGAGCGCGTGCTCGTCGAGTACGATGCGGGCGGTTCTCTGGCTACCACCCACGACAGCCAGGGGTCAGATATGGGCCTCTTGGGCGGCCTCCTGGGTTGGGACGCCGCGGACGAGAGGCTGCCTGGGTCCGCGGCGGCGATCGCGGGGGCCGGCATCGAGGTCTGCATACGCATTTCCGAGTACGGTGCTGCGCATCCCAACACCTACAAGTTGACACTCGCGAATGGGGCGGAACAACACCAGATGATCGCTCTCTCCACAGGGGGAGGGATGATCGAGGCGGTCGAGATCGACGGCGCAAGGGTGTCCATGCGCGGCGATTGCTATGAGACGCTGATCTATCTCGACGCAGACGCCGCCGAGACCCTCGGCGAGCTATCCGGGCAAATTGACGCCGACGAGATCCATCTCTTGAACGGTGCCTCTGCGAGCCTGATCGAGATCAAGGGACAGGGATTCCCCGATCCAGAGGTTCTGGCCCGCCTCCGGGCCAGGTACGGCGCCCGCCGGGTCAAGATACTATCCCCCGTCCTGCCGGTGCTCTCCCGCAAGGACCTGCGCGTCCCCTTTATCACCTGCCGCGAGATGCTCGCCTACAACGAGGCTAGAGGTCTCGACCTGTGGGAGTTGGCCCTCCACTACGAGAGCGCCCGCGGAGATCTGTCCCCCGAGCAGGTTCTGGAAGAGATGCGTGGCCTTGTCCGCGTCATGGAGGAGTCCATCCGCCAGGGCATCCAGGGCACGGACTATGCGGATCGTATCCTTGGGGTCCAGTCCGCGCCTTTCCGGGCGGCGATGGAGGAGCGCAGGCTGCTCGACGGAGGCGTCCTCGATCTCATCATCCTCTACGTGACCGCACTGATGGAGGTGAAAAGCTCGATGGGCGTGATTGTCGCCGCGCCCACGGCCGGGGCGTGCGGCGCGCTGCCTGGCGCGTGCATCGGTGCGGCCCACGCCATGGGGTCCTCCCTGGAGGAGATGACCAGGGCCATGCTTGCCGCGGGCATCATCGGCGTGTTCATCGCCGCTCACGCCACCTTTGCCGCGGAGGTGGGCGGCTGCCAGGCCGAGTGCGGCGCTGCCTCTGGCATGGCCGCCGCGGCGCTGGTCACCCTCGCTCGTGGGAGCACCGGGCAGGCCACGGACGCCGCGTCGATGGCCCTGCAGAACGTCCTGGGCATGGTCTGCGACCCCGTGGCAAACCGCGTCGAGGTGCCCTGCCTGGGCAAGAACGTGATGGCCGCGGGCAACGCACTGGCCTGCGCGAACATGGCCTTGGCTGGCTTTGACGCGGTCATCCCGCTGGATGAGGTCATCGAGGCGATGGATCGGGTTGGAAAGAGTCTGCCGCACGAGCTGCGCTGCACGGCGCTGGGCGGCCTGTCCACAACCCAGACCTCGGAGGAGATCGAGCGTAGGCTGTCTCGATCTCGCGCCGGTGCCGCTACCGCCTCCCCTGCGAGGTGAGCCGCAGCCACCGCAGTTGCCGTCGAAGCTGCTGCCATTCGCGCTGTGTCTGCATCTGGTGGCGCTTGGTGATCGAGTGCGCGCTGTAGCTGGCGCGCTCGTAGGCGCTGCTCACTGCACCGACTCGCGACCCTGTCTCGCCGATGAGGGAGGGCAGCCCCTGCCCGCGCCAAGGCCAGCGGGCCACCCGCGCCCGAACGGCCGCCGTCAGGATCGCGCTGTATTCCGCAGGCGTATCGATCGGACGGCGTTGGGCGTCCAGCCTGCGCCCCACTGCCGACATCTCCTCATAGCACAGCGCGATACCCTCGATCGGATCCAGCCGGTTGCGCCGCCAGCGACGGACCCCCTCCACGATCAAGGCAAGAGCCAGCGCCGCGCCGCCGGCAAGGACCACGTACGTCACCTGGTACTGGCGTGCCTGTGCCCACCACTCGCGCACGCTCACGTGCCAGTATCGTCTCGGTATGGGTGGAACGGGTACCGGCTGATCGAGCTGTGGCCCGCTGTCCTGCGGTCGCTCAAAGGGCGAAAACGCTGCCGTAGGCTCGAAGGGGATCCATCCGTACTCTGGGAAATACACCTCGGGCCAGGAGTGCGCATTCATCTCTGTGACCCGGTAGCAGTTACGTTCGGGGTCATAGCCTCCCATCGTGTACCCCACTGCCAGCCGCGACGGAACGCCTACCAGCCGTGTCAAGACCACAAAGGACGATGCATAGTAGTCGCAGTACCCCCGCTGTGCGTCAAATATAAAGTACTCGACGACATCCTGCCCTGACGGAGCGGATGGGACGGTCAGATCGTAGGGGAACTGCCTCAGGTAGCGTTCGATGGCTGTCGCCTTGGCATAGCTTGAGGGAGCGTCCTGCACGATCTCTGCCGCCAGGTCGCGCACCGGTGCGGGAAGCGAATCGTGCACCTCCAGGTAGCGCGCAGAGATGCGCTCGGGAAGGGTTTCGGTGGCGGATTCTAGCTCTCTCGCCGAGGCTTGCGTGATCTTGGATCGCACGACATAGTCGTCGATCGTTCCCTCCAGGCTCACGAGGTCATCCACCGCCCGCCGCCTGCTGAGCACAGGCTGATCGACGACGTCCGGCTCGCCAACGGCATAGAGCGAGGTTCCGTGTGGCACCTGGATCAGGTAGCGCTGCCTCAGGGACAGGGTGTCGGTGACCGTCGAGACCAGCACCGGCTCATAGGGTGCGATCCGTACCCCCGAACTGGGCCCATTGCTCCAGCGCTGCCCGTTGAACGTATCGTACGTGATCCCCCGCCAGTAGGTCTTGGGTCCAGTCCATATCTCCCCTGGATAGAGGTCGATGGGCATCGGTGCCGGCGCGTCCGTGCAGACATCCATCACGATCCAGTTCGACAATTCCGGATTCCCCCCGAGCAGGTGCGCGCGGGGGAGGGACGCATCGACTGCTCCCCTCCCACCGCTGGCGCCCGTCGACCTGACCGGGATAGGGGTCGGCGGGATGGGTTCCACTCCCCCAAAGAACCGGACCAGGAATGCCTCGATCGCTGCTTGCGGGCGGCTGATGAACTGCCAGAATGTGTGCACCAGGCGGGGAATGCTCAAGCTCGGCGTCACAATGGCCAACAGCAGCACGATGAGCATGAGCACGACGGCCAACTGCCACACGTCAAAGCGGATTTCGGGAGAATAGTCGACGCCGTCGCGCTCCCACCTCCACTCTTGCCGGGATAGGTGAACGACCGGGAGGAGAAGCGTGACGCACCCCGCGTAACTGATCAAGTAGCCAATGTGTCCAGTGCTGAGGTATGTGCTCATGCCCAGCACCAGGCCCAGCGGGAGCATGGCCAGCAGGGGCTGTCCTCGGCGGATGGTGGCCCACAGTGCCCAAGCTGTGCTCACCCACGTGATCAACCCGGCGACGAACAGAAAGGCGACCGGGTTCCGGTCTGAGGGTCCTGTTGCCAGAGCCATGCCCCAGGAACTCAATCGCTCTGCGAACGTCGCCAGCCGCAACCCGCTGTCGGTCCATACCTCAAACGGGGGCGGGGCCAGGTCAGGCTGCCACAGGCGCAGCCACAACCAGGTCGCTCCGGACCACAGCTCGCTCACGGCGCGGACAAGGGGTGGAAGAATGCGCGCCACGGCCTGGACGGTGTACAGCAGTCCCGTGCCGGCTAGGATCACAGCGCTCCACCGTCCCGAGGTGCGACTGTGCGCCAGGAGCGCGCTCAGTAACGCGCTCACCGACGCGATGTAGAAAAACAGGACGTCCCGTTCCACCCACTCTGCGTCCATCACGCCCAGCGCGGTGCTCCAGACCGCGATCCACACCAGGCAGAACGCAGGCCAGCCGACGGTCGGTCTCACGCGTTCGGATCCCCGGGCCAACAGCCTCAGGATCACGAGGCCTCCTCGGGCCGTCTCACGACGATAGCCCGGCCAAGAGGGCTCACTTTGAACTCCCAGTGCCCGCGTCGCTTGGGCGGGACCAGGTACCGGAATGGATACCCCTGGCGAACGATGTGCGTGTCGATGGCCGCTCGAGCTAACAGCTCTCGGATGCCCTGCACGTGCCGTTGAGGCCCGGGAAAAGGCGGAGGATCCTGGAAGGACTCCGGGTCCAGGAGAACCACCGTCGGCGCGATACCCCAATGGGTCAGGGGTAGGAGCGCGTCCACCCAATCCGGCTCGCACGACGGGGTGATCACCAACACCGTCGTGCCATAGCCCAGGTTCTCCCGGATGTGATGCAGCACCTGGGACAGTCGCTGCGTGCCTCCGGCCTTGACCATCGCCAGCGCGTGCAGGATACGCCACATGTGACCTTTGCCTCTTCCAGGAGGCACGAACGCCAGCTCGGCGCCGTTGGCGACCAGGCCCACGGCCCGGTTTTGGCGTAGCGTCCGGTCGGCCAGGGAGGCCGCCAGGATGATCCCATACTCCTCGGTAGACTCTTGATCTTGACCGGCCTGGACGCGCTTGTCCAGATCCAAGATGATCCACAGGTCACCCGAGACCTCGGCGTCCGGATCTCGGACGATCAGATCCCCTCGATGAGCGGTAGAGGGCCAATGGATCTGGCGCAGAGGATCGCCGGGCCGATAAGTTCGCGTATGGGACGCATCGATCGTCGCCTCGATCGCGCGCCGGCGCGAATGGGAGGGACCGGCCACAAGCCCCCGAGGCAGGGCGATCTCTGGAAGGTGGACGACCGGGGGGTAGACGGCAATGGCCTCTGTCTGGTCGTGATGCAGGGTTACGGAGAAAAACCCGAACGGATCGCCGGTGCGAAAGGCCCACGGACCCAGGGTGAACAACCCTCGCCGCGTGCATTCTTGCGCGGTTGTCCAACGCGAGACTCCCTGACCACCGCAAGTGGCTACCCGTGCCACCTTGTACCCCGGGAGGTCTGACTGGTCCTCGATCTCGCCCCACAGCACCGGCAGCCAAGAGTCGTTGGCGAGCGTGAACCGCTCCTCCAATCGGTCACCCACCTGCACCCATCCATAGCGCAGCGCGCGCTCGATGGTCACGGATCGGGCGATCTGGCGGGCCCAGTAGGCGGCCAGCGCGGTCAGTCCACCGATCGTCCACAGGAGGACGACCCACACCTGCGAGGGATAGAACAACTGGGAGAACACCAAGGCGCCGCTCAAGAGGATCGGCCAGTAGTTCTTGATTCGAATGGTCCTGTTCGTACTCGGATGATGCATGCGTGCGCTCATAAGCGGGCATGTGGGCGGCGCGGTCACACCGGCCGCGATCGCCGCACGTGAGTGTGGTAACGGTTGGCTTGTCATTCTAGCACGAGATCCCTGTCCCGTCCAGTCTGCGTGCCTCCGACCAGACGTTCTGAAAGGGGCGTGTATCCGCGCTCCACAGTAGAACAAGCGGCTCGCTTGTTCTCCGGCAGCTCGCTTGTACTCTCGACCAAGGGGCATTCAGAATGTCTAACCTCCGACTTTCCCTTGGTGCTCTTGGTCTTTTCTTCGTGCTCTCCGCGGCTTCGTGGTCAGGTATGTGTCATCACCAGGGGCTCCCCCTCTTGGCTGTCCACCCCAAACGTGATACAATGGGGACATCGCCCACGGGTGGGAGGTCGATGTTCTGCCCAGGGAGCAGATCGTAGATCACAGGAAAGCGAAAGGGACACCGTGACCGACGTGTACTTGAGGGTGGGTCGGGAAAAGGCCGTACAGAACCGGCACCCGTGGGTCTATTCGGGAGCCGTCGAGCGGATCGCGGGCGATCCCGCCGATGGAGACGTGGTCGCCGTGCGTGACGCGCAGGGCCAGTTCCTGGCCTGGGGCTACCTCAATCGCCGATCGCAGATCGTCGTTCGCCTGCTCAGTTGGGAGCAAAAAGAGTCGGTTACGGAGGACTTTTGGCAAGCCCGCATCTCGTCCGCTGTTGCCCGCCGGGGGGCGCTCGCCGACGACGTCGGCACCACCGCCTACCGGCTGGTTCACGCCGAGGCAGACTTGCTTCCGGGGTTGATCGTAGACCGGTACGGGGACTTTTTGGTCGTGCAGTGCCTGACGCTGGGCATTGCACGACGGTGTCCGGAGATCGTCCGCGCCCTGGTCAGCGCGACATCTCCGCGAGGGGTGTACGAACGAAGCGATGTCGATGTGCGCGGACTGGAAGGGCTGCCTCCGGCCACCGGCACTCTGTACGGCGAGGAGCCCCCACCCGAGTACGAGATCTTGGAAAACGGATACCGCTTCCTGGTAGACATCGTGCACGGGCAGAAAACGGGCTTTTACCTGGACCAACGTGATAACCGCAGCGCACTGGCTCGGTACGCTGCGGGCAGAGAGATGTTGAATGCCTTCGCGTACAGCGGGTCGTTCAGCGTCTACGCCGCGTCCTCCGGCGCGGGACCGATCGTCAACCTGGATGCGTCGGCCGAGGCGCTGGACCTGGCGCGTCATAACGCCGCCCTCAACGGCGGGGACCGGGACGGGGATGAATATGTCCGGGGCGATGTCTTTGAGGTGCTGCGCGGATATCGTGATCGGGGACGCGGTTTCGATCTCATCGTGCTCGATCCGCCCAAGTTCGCCCCGACCAGGAAACACGTGGACCGCGCCTCTCGTGCGTACAAGGATATCAACCTGCTGGCGATCAAGCTCTTGCGCCCGGATGGCATCCTGTTCACGTTCTCCTGCTCTGGGGGGATCGACGCGTTGACCTTTCAAAAGATCGTCTTTGGGGCAGCCCTCGATGCCCGGCGAGATGTGCAGGTCGTGGAACGGATGTCCCAGGGCAGCGATCACCCCGTCTTGCTCAGCTTTCCCGAGTCCGCGTACCTCAAGGGATTGGTCTGCCGCGTGCTATAGGAGAGCGTACACAAATGGCCGATTCTGTGGAGTGCCGGCCCGTTCGCGTCCGGATCGCGCCGAGCCCGACGGGAAACTGCCACGTAGGCACGGCGCGCAACGCTCTCTACAACTATCTCTTTGCCCGGCAGGGGAACGGGGCCTTCATCCTGCGAATCGACGACACCGATCGGGTGCGCTCCACGGAAGAGTCGGAACGAGGGGTCCTGGAGGGTCTGAAATGGCTCGGGCTGCAGTGGGACGAGGGCCCGGATGTCGGTGGCCCGTTCGGCCCCTATCGCCAGTCGGAGCGGGCGGATCTCTACCAGTTGAGTGTGCACACGCTGCTCGACTGTGGCCGGGCCTATCGCTGTTTCTGCACGCCTGAGGAACTGGCACAGGAACGCAAGCAGGCCCTTGCCGCTGGACAGGTGCCCGGATACAGCGGGCGGTGCCGCGATCTGGCCAAGTCGGAGGTCAAAGCCAGGGTTCGCGCGGGGCAGAGCAGCGCCGTGCGCCTCCAGATCGAGCCCAAGCGCATGGCCTACGTCGATCTCGTGCAGGGACAGATCGAACAGGACGCCTCACTGCTCGGTGATCCGGTGATCCGCAAGTCCGACGGCATGCCCACCTACAGCTTTGCCACCGTCGTGGACGAGCACTATATGGAGATCTCGCACGTCCTGAGAAGCGCAGAGCACATCAACAACACCTTTCCACAGATCCAGATGTACGAAGCGCTCGGCTTTGAGCCTCCCGAGTTCGGCCACCTGGGCCTGCTGCTCAACCCCGATCGCTCCAAGATCAGCAAGCGCACGGGCGCAGTGTTCATTGGCGAATTTCGTGACCAGGGCTACCTGGTCGAAGCCATGATCAACCACCTGGCGTTGAGCGGATGGAACCCGGGGACGGATGAGGAGATATTCTCGCTGGACGAGCTGCTCGCCGCGTTCTCGCTGGAGCGCTGCGGCAAGTCGAACGCCATATTCGACCGGCCCAAGCTGCTCTGGTTCAACGGCTACTATATCCGGCACCTCCCGCCGGAGGACCTGGCGCGCCGGATCGAGCCCCTCCTGGCCGAGGCGGGCCTGTCAGCCAGGCAGGAGAGTGGAGAGACCCCCGAACGGCTCGTCCAAATCGTCGCCCTGGAGCAGGAACGACTCAAGACCCTGGCCGATGCGCCAGAGACCCTGGCCTTTTTCTTCCAGGATCCGGCCCCCGAGTCCTGCGTGAGCCTCCTCAGGACGAACCGGTTTGCCAGGCGGCACTCGCTCGACGATCTGCGGGGCGCGCTCGCCGGCTCGTGCGCCCGGCTGCTAGAGATCCACGCGAACGAATGGACGGCTGCCTCTCTGAGCAGGGTCCTGAACGACCAGGCCGAGCGGTTGGGCTGGAAGCGGGCTGAGCTGCTGATGCCCATCCGCATCGTCGTGAGCGGGCGAGCGGCAACGCCCCCCCTGTTCGAGACGCTGGAATGCGTCGGAAAAGGCCCGACGGTCCGCCGGCTCCAGGCCGTGCTGGCTCATCTGAGGGATGAAGAGTAGGCGGTTCAGGCGCGTGCGCGCGGGCGGCTTGGCGACAGCGGGGCGGTCAAACCGCCTCTATCGTCGACGGCGGCTTCTTGGCAATGTTGTACGTCACGCTGACCACTCCCGGCACCTCGTTCGTGATCCGATCCGCCAGGTTGCTCAGCACGTCAAAGGGAAGCCTGGTTGGGGATCCGGTGCGGGCATCCTCGCTGTCCCAGCAGCGCACCTCGATCTGCAGGCCAAAATCCCTCTTGCCTTCCCGCATCCCGGTCACCCGGTCCTCGTGCAAGATCGCCAGGTACTGGAACGCGGCCGTATGTGCGAGCTCCTCTTCGACGATCGCTGTCGCCGCCCTCACGACTTGTACGCGCTCCGGCGTCACCTCGCCAATGACCCTCGCCGCCAAAGCCGGGCCGGGGAACGGGGGCCGGTCGTAGATCTCTTGCGGAAGTCCTAGCGCCTTGGCCACGACCCTCACCGCGGGCTTGCGGAGCTGTATCAGCGGCTCTACCACCTTGTACCCGTAGACCTGCTCGGTGTCGATGCCAATCTGCGCCAGGATGTTGTGCTGTCGCTTGATCCCGGCGATGGTTTCCTCTACGTCCGTGTAGATCGTGCCCTGCAGCAGGTACGTGGCCCCGCTTTCCCGCACGAGTTGCCCGAACACATCCCGGTAAAAGGTCTGCGTGATCGCCTCTCGCTTCTCTTCTGGATCGGTGATCCCCTTCAATGCGTCGTAGAACTGTTCTCGGGCGTCGATGACCTGCACAGGGACGCCCAATTCTCGGTACAGCGAGACGACCCTCTGCGGCTCGCCCTCCCTCATGATGCCGTTCTCGACGAATACCGTGAGCAGGCGATCCCCCAGCGCCCTGTGGCCCAATAGGGTCACGGTCGAGGAATCCACCCCACCGGACAGGGCATTGATCGCCATGCCGTCGCCCACAGCGGCAGAGATCTCGCGCACCTGCCGTTCGATGAACCCCGCCGGGTCCAGCTCAGCCAAACCGATCTCTCGCAAGCTCACGCAGACACCTCGCTTTCTACCCCGTCGGGCTTTCCCGTCGTGAGGCCCAGGTGGTCAGCCCCACGATCAGCACAAAGCCAATGGCCGCCAGGAGAAGGATCGCGGCTATCTCCCAGGTCCAGGCGGACGGCAGCACGTTGACCTGCCTCAGGGGGATCTGCTCCCCGTGCCGGTCGAGCATCGTGGCCACCGTCTCTTTCCACGGCCAGATCTTGCGCAAAGATCCCAATAGCATGCCCGTCAAGACGGCGACCGTGACGTCGTGGTACCGCTTGAACAGCCAGGTCAGGATCTGGGCAAAGGTGACGATCCCGATTCCCGCGCCGGCGACGACAAAGAACAGCGTCAGGAAATCCTGGTTGGTCACTGCGGCCAACAGGTCCTGGTACTTGCCGAGCAAGACCAGGATGAACGAGCCTGATATCCCGGGCAAGACCATGGCGCAGATGGCGATCATGCCGCTCAAGAACCAGAACCACCACGTATCTGGGGTCTCCGCCGGCACGAGCCCGACGACCAGGTACGCTCCGATCGCGCCGGCGGCGACGCCGAGGACAGCGGCCAGGCCCCACTGTTCGACCCGCTTGCTGATCGTGAGGATCGAAGCCGCAACCAGGCCAAAGAAAAAGGCCCAGAGCAGCGCAGGGTAGTGGACCAGCACCCACTCCAAAAAGTAGGACATTGAGAAAGTGGCCAGGAATATGCCGCAAGCGACGGCGGACAGGAACTTCCACGGAAGCAGATCCAGCGCCTGCTTGATCTTGAGGCGCAGGAACAGCTTGATCGCTTCCCGGTTCAGCACGCCCTTGATCGAGGCGATCAGTTCCTCATAGATCCCCAGGATCAAGGCCATGGTGCCTCCAGAGACGCCAGGGACAATGTTGGAAGCTCCCATCGCAAATCCACGGGCTGCCAGGCCGATATAGTCGCCAAGGGTCCGAGAATCGGACGGCTGTCCGGTCGAATTCATCTACACTCCTCCAGGGGGTACATAGTGCATGTGCTCAAAGGGTACGTTCGAGGGTGGGATTATACCATGTTCGCCAGTGCGCGCCAAAAAGCACGCTCCACGTCGATCTCGGCCCGGCGTCCGGCGTGGAACGTGCTCGTGCGTGAGGTGGTCCATTCCGATGGACCACCTTGGATTCACGGTGTGGCGGTAGGGAACGCGATCGCTGTGATGATGAGCATCGGCGGCATGATGATCCCGATGAACGACTTTTTCATCGTGTAATTGTTGATCCGGTCGACTTGAGGGGCCGGATAGTCATCAATGACCTCTGCCAGCAACTGATCGCCCGAACGCTGCACGCTGATCTTGGTTTTCTTGAAACCAAAGTCATAGGTCCCGACCAGCTCAGGCGACGTGAACGGGACGTTGATCGTGCCCCAATCGCAGTCATTCGGCGTGCAACTGCCATAGCCGTGAAAGGTGACGGTGCTGTCATTCACCTTGGCGATGACCAGCCGGGTCATGCCCAGCGTGTTCGAATCCACATTTGCCCAGTTCCCTGTGAATTTGCCCATCTCACCGGCAGCCGCCTGCGCGGTCGCCGTGGCAGCGGCGGCCTGGGCCGTCGCTGTGGCATCCGTCGCTGCTTGCGCGGTTGCCGTGGCAGCGACAGCCTGGGCCGTCGCCGTGGCATCCGTCGCCGCCTGCGCGGTCGCCGTGGCCGCGGCGGCCTGGGCCGTCCCCCCAGCCGCTGCGGCCTGGGCTGTCTCCGTCTCATGGACGTTGGCCAGTGCGGTCGCTGTCTCGGAATTGGCGGCTTGCGCGGCTTCTGTGGCCGCAGCGGCGGCCTGGGCCGTCGCCGTGGCATCGATGAACGCTTGCGCGGTCGCCGTCTGACCGGCGATGACTTGCGCGGTCGCCGTATGGTTGGGGGTCGCGGTCGGTGTGGGCAGTTTCCCGGGATCGGGATCCACGCTGTCGTTGATGCCGTCCCCATCCGTGTCTGCGTTGATCGGGCTGGTGTGCTTTTCGTGGACCTCATGGCCATCCAGCCACGTGTCGCCGTCCGAGTCCACGGCCAGCGGGTTCGCGCCCCACGTGATCTCGTCCCCGTCCAAAAGCCCGTCGCCGTCGGTATCAGCGACTACCGGCTTGGTGCCGTAGCCTGCCTCCTCCTTGTCGCTTAGGCCATCGCCATCGGTGTCTGCCTTGAGGGGATCCGTGCCCAGTTTACTCTCCTCGAGGTCGGTCAGCCCATCCCCGTCCGCATCGGTCACCGCGGTCTCGGTCACCGCAGCGACCGCCGTGACCGAGACGGCCGTGGCCGTAGCGTTGATCCGGTCTGTGTACATCTTGTAGCCCATGATCGCCCCTGCGCACAGGAGCATAGAGACCAGTGCGAGCACCGGCAGCACCCACAGGGGAATGATCGGCTTGACGATCAACGTTCCTCCCTGTTTGAGGGCTCGGCCGGCGGAAGGGATGACCGACACCTCAAAGGGATGCCGTTGGATCGCGCCAAGCCAGGGGCGGCCCTTTCTGCTCTTGGCTTCCAAGGGCACGATCTGCTGCTCGCCGGCGCGGAGCACAAGCTGAGACGCCCTGGCCTGGACATCGAGCGTCTCCGCCGGGTCTGTGGCCATGATGGTCAGATTGGTGGGAGCGTTCCCCTGGTTCATCAACCTCAGCCGGGCACGCCCGGTCGAGATCTGCTGGGGAGACATCTCGGCTGTAAACTCGTGAAAGGGAGGGATGGTCAATGCGCCGCTGACTCGCCCAACCTGGCGCGGATCGGCCTGAGAGATCACCCGTATGTCGAGGGGGTGCTGTCCGGCGGTGCTGTTCGCATCGCGCGGCGGGTGAAAGGTGAGGGGGACGATCCCCTCCTCGTTGGGATTGAGGCGCAATGGCTCCCCGGGCAAGGTCATCCACGAAGGGGGAATGCCATCCACGGCGACGGCAAAGTGGTCTACCTGTGTTCCCTGGTTCAGGATGCGCAGTCGGGCAACGGCGCGCTGGCCGGCCTCCGCACTGAGCGTCGGCGGCTCGAGGACCACGTTGGGGCCAACACCCATCCGAGAGGGTGCTCCAGCCACGGTGCCCATGCGCGAGGGCATGCCGGACAGTGAGGGCCCTGGCGCTGCCTGCCCCTCGAATCTGAGCCAATGCCCGCCGATGCGCAGGGCAGCGCCCGGTGGCCACGGCTGGCTCACACCGGGCAGCAGCTTCGAGTTGCCCAAGTATGTCCCGTTGGTGCTGTCTAGATCGGTGACCGTGCACGTCTGCCCGTCGAACACGATGCGCGCGTGGTGGCGAGAGGCAGCGACGTCGTTCAGCTGGATGTCATTGCCGGGAGTGCGCCCCACGCTCAGTGTCCGCTTCTCTCCCAGGGATACGCGGCGGCTCTGGCCGCCGGGAGCGACGATGACCAGCGCACCTCCCAGTCCGCTGGCGGGCGGCGCTGCCTCCCACAGCTCGCTGCCGGGCGGGCTCGGGACGACACTGTCCTCTGCCATACGGGTCATCAAGCTAACGTATGGCTTGGCTCCATCGGCAATCGTTGGCGCGACGGTCATTCCCTGAGGAACGTGCGGAATGGCGTCCCGCAATGCGTCGGCCATCTCGCGCGCGGTGGCAAAGCGATCCTCGGCGCGCTTGCTCAGCGCGCGCAGGATTATGTTCTCCACCTCGACCGGGAGCGCAGGGTTGACCGAACGCGGCGGTGGCGGAGGTTCCTGGGTATGGCGGCGAATGGCCTCGGTGAGTGACTTGATCTCGAACGGCACGCGCCCAGTGACCAGCTCGTAGAGGATGATGCCCAGGGAATAGATGTCCGATCGGCGGTCGGGCTCCGTGCCCAGGCACTGTTCCGGCGACATGTAGGCGGGTGAGCCCATCGCGGTGCCCGTTCGGGTCTGCACGCCCCCTTCAGCCAGCTTGGCCAACCCAAAGTCGGTGAGCACGGGATGGAAGGGAAGGTCCCCGGCCTCGCCGAGCGCCGGGTCTGTGGGCTTGAGCATGATGTTGCCAGGCTTGACGTCGCGGTGGAGGACCCCCTTTTCGTGGGCATAGTGCAGCGCCCAGGCGACGCGACGTACGATGTCCATGCTCTCGGTGAGGGCCACGATCTTGTGCTCGTCAGCCAGGCGCCGGAGCCAGGCATGCAGGGTCTGGCCCGGGATAAAGTCCATCACGATGTACAACTGTCCCAGGTCTTGCCCAAAGGCGTGCACTTCGACGATGCCGGGGTGGTCGAGAGCGGCGATGGCCCGAGCTTCCTGGAGGAACCGCGCGCGAAAGTTTTCATCATCCGTGAAATGCGCGTGCATCACCTTGATCGCCACATCGCGATTCAGGGCGATATCACGAGCCCTGTAGACAGCACCCATTCCCCCCTTGCCCAGGAGTTGATCCACCCGATAACTATTGTCCAGCGTCTTGCCGAGAAGTCCTTCCATGTGGGCCATCCTTTCCAGCGGGCAAACATCCCGGAACAGCACAGCGCAGCGAGTCGATCGCCGGGTCAGAGAGGAGTCGTGCTCTGCTCATTTCCTATGATACACCATTTGGCCCCTACATGGCAAATAGACCCACCGGAGACCCCCAAGGGTTTGGTGTGAAACCCTTGGGGTCTGAGGTACGCGCCCCGACCATTGAGAGGATACCGCCCTACATTGTGTTGTATTGCTGATATATAGAGGCAGGTTCCCCGCAAGGTGCGGATGTTCCGCTATCCCTGCCCGGTTGGCGTTTGCCCAGTTGGTGACCGGATTTCAGGACCCGCCTGCAGGCCCGTGTCGGAGGGAGCCTGCACCGCAGGGGTCAGGCCATTGCACTCTCTTCCTCCTCCTCGATCTGAGGTTGGATGAGCTTGGGCTGCGCCATCTCTTCCTCCTCCTCGATCTGAGGTTGGATGAGCTTGGGCTGCGCCATCTCTTCCTCCTCCTCGATCTGAGGCTGGATGAGCTTGGGCTGCGCCATCTCTTCCTCCTCCTCGATCTGAGGCTGGATGAGCTTGGGCTGCGCCATCTCTTCCTCCTCCTCGATCT
>JADHXD010000116.1 GCA_016783145.1 Anaerolineae bacterium | reverse complement strand
CTGCTTGCCCTTGGCAGGTGTTTAGGGTACAATTCGAGCCGTCAAGGTTGGGGCCGCTGCCAACCAGAGGCTCCAACGGGATCTATCCCTTCACCTGGCGAGGTTCGATGCGATCGAGATGGAAACTGAATGGGCTCTTGCTGCTCTTGCTCACCGGCTTGGGCGCGGCGCTCCGCTTCTTCCGCCTGACGCAATTTCCCCCTGGACTGCACTTTGACGAAGCGTTCCACCAGGTGGAGGCCATTGGCGTTCTCAACGGCTATCGCCCCGTCTACTTTGCCGAGAACATGGGCATGGACCCGATGCATATCTATCTCGTTGCCGTCCTCTATCGACTGATCGGCGTCTCTGAGATCGGGGGGCGGATCGTGTCCGCGATCGCCGGCACGTTGACCCTCCCCGCGCTGTGGTGGCTGGCACAGGAGCTCTCTGCCGGGTGGGACCAACGCCTGCGAACTGCCCTCAGCGCGTCCTCGGCCCTCGTTCTGGCCACGCTCCAGTGGCACATCACGTTCAGCCGAACCGGAATCCAGCCCGTGCTGGTTCCCCTGCTTTTGACACTGACTATGGGCGCTCTGTGGCGCGGCCTGCGCACCGGTCACTGGGGGTGGTTCATCGTCGCTGGCCTCTCTATGGGTGCAGGTCCGTACGCTTACTCGGCTTCGCGGTTCGTGCCCCTGCTGGTCGTCGGTCTCGTCCTATGGCTGCTGGCGTTCGAGCGCGAGACGCTGCGATCCCGCTGGAAGGGCCTGCTCTTGAGTGTAGCCGTATCGGTCGTCGTCTTTGCCCCGCTGGGCCTCTACTTTTACGAGCACCCGCAGTGGTTCACCCTGCGCGCGAGCCAGGTCACGTCGGCTACCCTGGGCCAGGGCAGCGGGGCAGCCCAGGCGCTCGGGGAGAATGCGGTCAAGACGCTGGCGTCCTTTACATTCCGTGGCGATAGGGACCCGATCCGCAACCTGCCGGGACGCCCAGCACTGGACCTCTTTCAGTCCCTGCTGTTCGCCGCGGGCATCGGCCTATGCTTGCGGAACGTCCGCCGCCCGGCGTACGCGGCGCCGCTCCTGTGGCTGGGCGTGATGCTGCTGCCTACCGTCTTGACCGAGTACGCCCCTCACTTTGGTCGCAGCCTGGGAGCGACACCTGCCGTCGCCCTGCTGGTCGGGCTGGGCACGGCGACGGTGTGGCAGGGGATCGAACGCTTTGCCGCATCCCGAGCTGACCGCACGCGATCTGTGGTGCGGAGCGCCGCGGCTGTCGCCCTCTGTGCCGGCCTGATCGCCAGTGCGGGCGGGCATATCTACTCCTACTTTATGCGGTGGGGAACGTCCCCCGACCTCTACCTTCCTTACGATGTAAGCCTGTTCGCTGCCAGCAAAGCGGTGCGCGAACGTGTGCCCGAGGCAGAGGTTTACCTGTCGCCCATCTCGGTCGGCCATCCCATCCTTCGTTTTATGACCTGGGATCGCCCAGGCGCGCGCAGTTACGACGGACGGTACAGCCTCGTGCTCTCCCCGCCCAGGGAGAGACCGGTCGATTACGTGATCGTGTCCACCATGGACAGGCGATCGCTGGCCCGCCTGCAGGACGCATACCCCGGTGGGACGATCGTGGACCGCGGCGTATATGAAGGCGAGGTGCCCTACTATCAGGTCTACCGGGTCCCGCCGGGAAGCGAGGCCCACCTCGCTCCTCAGCACACGGTCGAGATCGTATGGGACGACCGGATCGAGCAGTTTGGGTACGATCTCGGCAAGGAGCGCTACCGGCCTGGCGAGGACATCGTGCTGACCACGTACTGGCGCTCGCACGTGCCCATGGAAGAGGCATATACCGTGTTCACACATCTGGTCGGGCCAGGTCAGGACTCAGCGGGTGGGGCAGTCTGGGCCGGCAGCGATCACGAGCCTGGACGGGGCTCCTACCCAACACCGGCGTGGCAGCCTGGCGAAGTGATCGTAGACGAGTTCGTGCTCTCTATCCCCGCCGACACGCCGCCAGGAGAGTACAGCCTGGAGGTCGGATTCTACCAATGGCACACGCTGCAGCGACTGCCCGTGTCCTACGCCGATGTCGAGGCGGGAGCAGATCACGCCATCCTGGCCAAGATCACCGTGGGCGATTAGCGATCCGCCACCCAATTGCGGCCCTGTCGGGCCAGAAGGCGGTCGCCGCCCCGACCATTTCACCCATTGTGGAGGCAACCCATGACCCAATCACGAGTAGCGATTCTGCGAACCACGCCGGAGACAGTGCTGGACGACTATCAGCGGCTGTGCGAGTTGGCTGGCATAGGTGACGCTCTGGATCCGTCGGCGACGACCATCCTCAAGGACAACATTAGCTGGCACATGCTCTATCCCTCGGCGAATACCACGCCCTGGCAGTTAGAGGGCACGGTCCTCGCCCTGCAGAACGCAGGGATCACCGACCTCGTGGACGTGCACAACAAGACGGTGGTCACCATCGCTGACCTGGGCGATCGGTACAACAAGTTCGGCCCCGTCCTGGAACAATACGGCATCCCCATAAAGTACAACTATCGCCCGGAGGACATGACCTGGATCGAATACAGGCCCAAGGCCAAGATGGCCGTGCTGGATATGATCTTTCCGCACGGCATCTACCTGCCCGACTTTTTCTTCGGAAAGAACATCGTCCACCTGCCCACGGTCAAGGCGCACAGTTACACGGTCACCACCGGAGCGATAAAGAACGCCTTTGGCGGCTTGCTGAATATCAACCGCCACTACACCCACACCTGGATCCACGATACGCTGGTCGATCTCTTGGCGATCCAAAAAGAGATCCACACCGGCCTCTTTGCCACCATGGATGGCACAACCGCGGGCAGCGGGCCGGGGCCGCGCACGCTGATCCCGCACCAAAAGGACGTCATCCTGGCTTCCGCTGACCAGGTGGCTATCGACGCCGTCGCAGCACAGATGATGGGCTTTGAGCCGATGCAGATCCAATACATCGCCCACGCCACCGAGCGCGGACTGGGACAGGGAGACCCGCGCGAGATCGAGGTGGTGGGAATGCCCGAGCTTGCGGACGAACGCTGGGGGTTCAAGGTAGGGGTGAACCTGGGTACGGGGACAGGCATGCTGCTCTGGCGCACGCCGCTCCGGGTCTTCCAGAAACTGCTCTTTCACACGCCGATCGTCAACATCTTTATCTTTGCCAGCGAGTTCTACCACGACCGCTTCTGGTACCCCCTCAAGGGACGGCCCATCGTCGAGCAGTGGAAGCGCGAGAGCCCTTGGGGACGCCTGTTCGAGCAGTACCCTGGCTGACGCCCTTGACTGGGCCGCGGCAGAGGGCACGCTTTCACAGGGCATGGATCTCTGGGGCGTGCAAAGCGAGGGGGTGGGATCGGCTCCATCCATGTGCCCAGGCTGCTGTGGCACGGCTGGGCACCATCCACAGCAGCCTGAGGGTGAGTGAGCCTCAGGTCGCACTCGAGGTGATGGTCGTCTTTTTCTTGCCGACGGCGATCTTGACGCTGTTGACATCCTCAAAGTCGAACTTGCGCGCCAGCTCATCGTACACCGCGGTGATCAGCTTGTTGTTTCCCGCGGCCAATGCCGACTTGTAGGTCGCGCCCATGGCCCAGTAAAGAAGCTGCGTCGGATAGTCGTGCGCGCCATTGGCGTTCACACCCACGGCCCCACTGGCGACACGAAACCCGGCCCGCACAAGGTCGGGCGCGTGAGTCGCCCCGTAACAGGCGGTCGAATACAGGAGCCGGAGCTTGCGCTCGAGATGCTTTCCAGCGATGAGATCCGCAAGATCCTTGACAATGACCGGCCCCTCGACAAACCAGAGCTTGCCCGTCCATCCGTGGAGGTTGATCAGGACGTCGATCGCCTTCGTCTTGGGATCGGCGGCCAGCGTTTCGAGCTGCTCCACGAGATTCGCGGCCGTCACCTCTTCTCCCGTGAGCGTGTATACGCGGCGATAGAGCGCCCCAAGCATGACAGTGGCCACGTTCAGCGCGTTGGCATCCAGCCACTGGTACAGCCATTTGAGCTCCTCTCTGCCGTGTGTGGTCAGGTTGGCGACCACGAGCAGAACCCGCTGCTTTCGTTTCACCGCCATTCGATCCTCCCTCTTGGGCCATCCAGGAACCCTCTATCTTGATTGTACCACAGTTCGGGACACGCGTAAATCAGGGGGAGGCCAACCCTACGGCTGTTGCAAAGTCCGAGGAGGGCGCATCCCCCGATGCGCCCGGCTTACTGGCGCACCGTGCCGCATCGGGGGATGCGGCACTCCTCAGTCAAGTCAAGAGACAATGCAACAGCCGTAGGCCAACCCAGCGAACATGTGGCAGTTGTAGCGCACGGCCCGGGCCAGGTCATCGAGCCGGATGTGCTCGTTTGGCGCATGGGCGCCGCTGGCCCAATAGCCCGGGTTCCCAGGCGCAGACAGGCCAGGCACGCCGACGTGACGTCGCAGCGCCCCCAGCAGCGGCAGTGTCCCGCCGATGATCGGCGCGATCGACGGAGGCTGTCCAGCATAGGACTCGGCGATACCGATGACGCGCTGGACAAAGGGATCGTCAAAAGGAGTGACGACCGGTTCGGCACTTCCGAGCTCTGACACACGAACGTCTCCATACCCTTCCGCGTCGAGGTGCGCGCGCAGCTTGGCCAGGATGTCCTGTGGGTCCTGATCGGGCACCAGGCGAAAGTCCATCTTGGCCATCGCCCGGGCCGGGAGCACCGTCTTGACGCCTTCGCCGGTGTAGCCGCTCAGCAGGCCGGCGATGTTCGAGGTTGGACTGAAAGCTTGCCGCTTGCGCAGGGCCATCCCCGTCAGCCCATCGACGAACGCGTCCACCTGGTACGCCCGGCGCATCTCCGTCTCCATGTCCGTCTGGTCCGCCAGGGCCTCCAGCTCCGCTGGCGTCGGGGAGCGGGCCGCATCGTAGAAACCGGGGATCCGCACCCGTCCATCGGGCGCACGCAGGGAGGCCAGCGCCTCCACCAGACGCCAGGCGGCGCTGGGCAGGATCGGAGCCGAACCCGAGTGCGCATCGGTGCCCGCGCCCTGCACGTCGAGCTGGACGTAGAGCAGCCCCTTGGTGCCCAGCACCAGTGTGGGTCGCCCCGCGACGTCAAAGCCCGCTCCTTCCCACAGGCAGCCATCGGCGCGCAGTAAATCGGCGTACCGCTCGGCGACGGCCTCAAAGTGAGGGCTGCCGACCTCTTCTTCCCCCTCGATGATCCAGCGTATCGTGACCGGCAGCTCGCCGCTCGTCCCGCGCAGGGCACGGAATGCCGACAAGCGGGCGGCGATCTCGCCCTTGTTGTCCGAGACGCCACGCGCGTACAGCTTGCCATCGCGCACAGTCGGCTCAAAGGGGGGCGAGTGCCACAGCTCGAGCGGCTCGGCCGGCTGGACATCGTAGTGGTTGTACAAGAGCAGCGTGTATGGGCTGCTGCCCCGCTGCTCGCCATAGATCGCAGGCGGAGCGCCTTCGACGCACAGACGCCGGGTGTTGAATCCTGCGCCTACCAGCAAAGATTCGACCAATTCGGCCATCTCGGCCATGCCCAGGTGCTGCGCAGCAATGCTCGGCTGGCTGCAAAGCCGCTCAAGCAGCAATTGCGCTTCTCCAGCATGCGTGTCCAGATAGGTCTCGAACCCGTCCACCATGCTCTCCTCCTCGAAGGTGCCAGGCACTTCCGAAAGTGCCTGGCACCTCATGGCACCTCAGTGCCTCAGGATCCGTCCCGGCAGGGCACCCGTATGCCCATCCGGGGTGATCACCGCCTCGCCGTTGACATAGACGTACGCGATACCCGTCGGGTACTGGTAGGGATCGGTGAACGTCCCCCTATCACAGATGGCCTGGGGGTCAAACAGGACCAAGTCGGCCTTCAATCCCCTGCCCAGGCGTCCCCGATCGGACAGGCGCAGGCGCTTGGCAGGCAGCCCGCTCATCTTGTGCACTGCTTCAGGCAGAGAAAGCACACCCTCCTCCCGCACGTACTTGGCCAGCACGCGGGGAAAGGTGCCATAGTTTCGGGGATGCGCCTTTCCCTCGCCCAGAGGGCCGTAGGGTGCGCGCGCGGACCCGTCTGAGCCGATCATCACCGCTGGATGGCGGAGGACGGACCGCAGGTTCTCTTCCAGCATGCCGAAGCGAATGATCGAGACCCGCGCCCCAGCTTCGAGCACGATGTCCAGCGCGGTCTCCGACGGGTCCGCGCCCCGCTGTCCAGCGACCTCGGCGACATTCAGGCCCTCCAGCTCCGGGCAGTCGGGCACGTGAGAGAGGACCGTCCTCTCCCACCGGGGAGGGCTGGCGTTGATCTCGGATAGGATGCGCCGGCGCGTGGCGGGCTGCTTGAGACGCTCCAGCAGCGCCTCACGCCCCCCATCGTGGGCCCAATTCGGCAGGCTGGCCGAGAGGCTGGTGCTGGACGCGATGTACGGATACCGGTCTGCCGCCACATCGAGGCCCCGAGCACGCGCATCGTCAACCAGGGCCAATGCCCGGGGCAGCAAGGCCCAGTTCTCTGGCTCGGCAGCCTTGAAATGCGCGATCTGCACCGGCAGCCCTGCCCGCTCGCCGATCTCGATCGCCTCCCCCACAGCTTGCAGCAGCGTTGGCCCTTCGCCACGGATGTGGCTAAAGTAGAACCCACCCCTGCTGGCGGGGATGCGGCTCATCTCGACCAGCTCGTCCGTGGAGGCATAGATCCCGGGCGGGTAGATCAGCCCCGTAGACAGTCCCCACGCCCCTTCATCCATCGCCTGGGCGACCAGCCGCACCATCTGTGCACTCTCGTCGCCGGCCGGCCGCCGGTCCTCAAGGCCGACGACGGCTTCCCGGATCGTACCGTGCCCCACCAAGGGCACCACATTGACGCTCAGCCCACGATCGCGCAGGGCCTCCAGGTAGGACGCGAACGTGGTCCACTCCCAGGACAGCTCGGGGCGGGTGACCATGCGACGCTCCACCATTTTCGGCGTGAGCGGGGCCGGGCTGGCACCGCACATGCCGATGACCTCGGTGGTCACCCCCTGGCGCACCTTGCTCTCGGCGCGAGGGTTGATCGGCAGCGTGAAATCCGAGTGAGAGTGCATGTCGATAAAGCCAGGGGCAGCGACCAGGCCAGCGCCGTCGATGAGGACGGGCGCAGTGGCCCCCGACAGGTCACCGACCTCGGCAATGCGATCGCCCTCCAATCCGACATCGGCGCGAAAAGCCGGGGACCCGCTGCCATCGAGAACCTCGACATCCCGAACGATCACGTCCATCCCTTCATCCTCCTTTTGGCATGCTCCACTGCGCCCATTCGCCCAGGATCGCGGCCCTGAATCGGGCCCCATCCGCTTTGCGCCGCGTGACGCCTCTCCGGACCATCGCCACGGCTGCGCAAGCCCCGCCCAACCTGCCACCGGCGACAGCGGCATCGCGCTCCGTCATCCACGCCCCCCTTTACCCCGTAGACAGATTCACGGACGCACCACCGTGATTCGCTCGCTCAGGACCGCGCGATCCTCCGGGATCGCGCTGCCCTCCCTATTATCCACCGCGTCGAGCCGCCCTGTTTCTGGCCTGTACACGCCCAGCGCGACCTGGTATTCGCCCGGTTCCACATCGCTTACGTCCAGCAGAACTCGGTCCACGAACACTTCCTGCCGGGACCAGAGCGAGGTCGGATAGGACCAGCCCCTCGGCATAGCATCTTGCTGGGCGACGATCGCCCCGTCCCCAGGGCGGATCAGGTGTACAAAGACCTTGTAGTTTGCCCCCATCGTCCGCAGCACCTGCCAGTATACGTCGAGCACCAGGTGATCTCTGTCCTGCCCGAGGTCGACCCCCAGCAGCCACATCTGGTCGCCAAAGGTGACGTCCACCGGGAGTTGGATGTCCTCCAGGATGGGGGCGAACGCGACGGCCTCGCCGGCGACACGCACCTGATGAGCCTGGGTGTCGAGCGCCTGTCCAGAGCCGGCATCGGCCACCGCGATCGCGAGGCGATAGTCACCGCCCGGCAGGGAGGGAGGGAGAGCGAGCGCGTACCGCTCCGCCACCACGACGCCCGCCTTCCAACGGGACGTTGGATAGTGAGGGGAGATGCGCCAAACCTCGCTCTGAGCGACCTCTCCTGTCGAGTCCAGCAGCGATAGCTGGCATTGATAGGTTCGGTCCAGCGTGCGCAGCGCTAGCCAGGTCAGGTCTACGGTCAGGAACTGCTCGTCCAGGAGCTGTGTGCGGCGGGCCTGAACGTCGGTCAGACCCAGGTCATCACCCAGGCGAAGGGATGGCGACACGCTCTGCCCGGGTGCAAGTTGCGTCCGGTAGACGACGATCTCTTGATCCTCGTAGACAGGCTCGGTGCCAAAGAGCGCTCTCCACGAAGCCAGCACATCCTCCTCCACCGCCGGATGGGGCGGCATAGGGGTCTTGTTGATGAGGACGTAGCGGATGCGGTTTGCAGCAAGCAACCCTATCTCGGCCGGAACATCGTACAGCTCGGGGTCCAGGGTCATGCGCAACTGCAGCGCTTTGAGCAGTGAGCTGCTGTAGACAAAGGCGTCGGCGTCCGGGGCGGCGCGGGCCACGTATCCGTTCACCACCCGCTTCCCGTGAAAGGTCTGCGCGTACAGGGCCCTCCTCGAATACAGAAACTCGGATGGAAGCTCCAGGATCGCCCAGTCGCCCTCTTCCTGAGCTAACGTGTCGTAAAAGGGAGAGACCCGGTAGGGTAGGAGCGGGCAGGGAATCGCCAGGTACTCGAACAGGACCCACGCACTGAGGATGCACACCGACAGGCAGGCGGCAAGGGTCGCCACGCGATACCGTCCCCAGGTCGCAGACCGGGCAGAGAGCCTGCGAACCAGGCGCGCGAACAGGTCGGCGCATCCCAGGCCGACCAGGACGGACAGGGAGAGCGAGACCATCACGTTGAAGCGGTTGGTCTGGCGCAAGATTTTGAGCGCCGGAAGGGCCGAGGTCAGCACGCCATAGGGCGTCGGAACGCCGGGATACTCGACACCCCCGATCCGCAGCACCGCGCCCAGGGCAAGAGCCGCGAAGAGGAGACCGGATAGGACCCAGGGCAGGGATCGGCGCCGGCCAGTCGCCACGCCATACAGCGCCAGCAGCAGGGAAGCGTATCCCAAGAACGCCGGTCGCCAGTGCGCGAAATCCTCGTACACGGGTTCGGTGTACCGGGTCAATAGCGGGTGATCGCTGCTGGGGGTCACAAAGGCCAGCAGGTCCGTCGATTTCAGGTCCTCATAGTAGCCCAGTGCATCCTCGACCGCGCCCTGTCCTGAGTCTGCGAGAACGGGGAGCAGGAAAGGAGCCACGAGCAGTCCCGAACCCACCGCCGCCAGGGCAAGCAGTGCGAGGACCCTCCCGCTCCACTTTTTCCGCTCAAAGAGCAGGCTGTAGGCCAGGAACACCCCACCCCAGATGCACAGAAAGACGGCAAAGAACCAGCAGTCCAGGCTGGCGAGAGCGAAAAAGAGGCCAGCAAGCAGCGCGTCCCCGATGCGCTTCCTATCGACCACCCGCAGCAGAAACAGCACAAACAGGGGCAGCCATTGGACGTTTGCCAGGTTCATCTGCCCGGCCCAGTTGCCGGAAATGTGGTAGGGAGAAAAGGCAAAGACCAGCCCGGCGACAAACGCCGCATCTCGACGCCGGACCAGGTAGCGGGTGAGCGTGTACGCGCTGAAACCGCTCATAGAGAGGGTGAACAAGAAGGTGAGGTTGTAGGCCACCCCCGGTCCAAGCACCAGACTCAAGGGAACGGAGAGAAAGGAGCTCACCCAGTTGAAATTGTGGCCTGTCAGGCTGACCCCGGAAGGGTAGTAGATGTAGTCAGAGTGGTAGAGATCCCGGCCTTCGAGGAGCGCCTTTCTCACCCACCAGTCATTCCACTGAAAGACGCGCGTGTCCATATGCCGCCCCGCCACGCTGTCGCTCATGTGCAGGAGCAGCGGGTAGCTCATCGCCAGACTGAGGAGAACGTAGAGCAGCAGCGCCAGGAGGTCGATCCAGCGATCGTCTCTCCTGACCCAGCCTGAGATCTGCGCTCCGAATGTCGGCTTGCGGTAGCCCATCATCTTCTCTGAACGCGAGGCATCGCCGCTGACGCGCAGAGCGGCATCCAAAAGAAAAGCCCGCCGCGCCGAGGCTCACCGGCGGGACCGGGCCAGTAGGCCTGCGACGGACAGGGACAGCATACCACAGCGGGCACGCGTTGTCAAAACCTCCCGCCTTGAGGCCGCAGCCTGTGTTGTAATCCTGTCTTTCCTATGGTATCATAGCAGTGTGGGTCCCACCGTGAGCGGTGTCGACAATGGCGAGGGCTGTAACGATGGCGACCAGTGGCAAAGCACGGATACTCTCTGGTACGAGGATGCAGACGAGGACGGAGTGACACGCATGACCAGACAGCAGGACCCATCCCCCATCTACATCGTCTCCGGCGGAACCGGTGCCAGCGGCGAGCAGTTGGTACGCACGATGCTGGTCCAGTTCCCTGAGAGCGAGGTCCCCGTACACACGGTGCCTCACGTACGCCAGGTACAGCAGGTCGAGGAGGTCGTCGCCCAGGCCGCAGTCACCGGTGGGACCATTGTCCACACCCTGGTCGATGCTCACCTGCGCGCGGCGCTGATCCGCCTCTCCGACGAGGGCAGCGTGGTGAGCATCGACCTGATGGGCGAACTGCTCTCCCGGCTGGCTGGCGTGCTGGGAAAGGAACCCATCGGCCATCCAGGGCTGTACCGTCACTTGCACCAGACTTACTTTGATCGCGTTGCGGCCATCGAGTTCTCGATGGCCCACGATGACGGGATGAACCCAGAGGACTGGCCTGAGGCCCAGGTCATGCTCGCTGGAGTGTCGCGCGCCGGCAAGACGCCGCTCAGCATGTACCTGGCGGTGCTGGGCTGGAAGACAGCCAACGTGCCGCTGATCCCAGAGCTGCCTACCCCGCCAGAGCTGTTCAAGCTGGACCGCGGGCGGGTGATTGGGCTGCACATTGAGCCGGGCCAGCTCCTGTTCTATCGACAGCAGAGACAGCACCGGCTGCGTGCGCCAGGCCTTTCTACCTACACCGACCCTGAGGCCATCTATGAGGAGGTCGAAGCGGCGCGACGGGTCTTCCGGCAGGGCGGTTTCTCTGTGATCGACGTGACGGACAAGTCGATCGAAGCAAGCGCCGAACAGGTCATCGAGTGGATGACCCGGCGGTTCGGGTGAGGAGTCTTATGGACAACCTGTACAGGCTGATCGCAGACGCGGTCGCCGAGGGGCAGAGGGTAGCCCTGGCGATCTTGGTGCGCGCCGAAGGGGCAACACCCCGCGAGGCAGGGGCCAAGATGCTCGTCTACGCCGACGGGCGCACGGTCGGCACGGTAGGGGGAGGCGAGATGGAGGCCCTGGTCATCCAGGAGGCCGTGGAGGCCATCCAGCAGGGCGCTTCCCGACTGGTCCACTATGAGCTGCGAGATCCGCAAGCTGGCGACCCAGGCATCTGCGGCGGCGCGGCAGATGTATTCGTGGACGTGTCCGCCCCCGCGCCCCTACTCCTCGTCGTCGGGGCCGGGCACGTGGCCGTTCCCGTTGCCGAGATCGGGTCTCTGTGCGGCTTTCGCGTGGTCGTCGTGGACGATCGCACCGATATGGCCAGCCCGGAGCGTTTTCCCAACGCCAGCGAACGGATTGTCGGAGACATCGTGGAGAGCCTGCGCGCCCTGACCATCACCCCAGACACGCACATTGTGATCATCACCCGCGGGCACGCCCACGATCTGGGGGCGCTGCGTGCCGTGATCGACTCACCGGCTGCCTACATCGGGATGATCGGCAGCCGCCGCAAAGTGCGGACCATAACCGATCGCCTGCGCGCAGACGGGGTGAGTGAGGAGCGGATCGAACGGGTTCATGCCCCGATTGGCCTGGACATCGGCGCGGAGACCCCGGCCGAGATCGCGGTCAGCATCCTCGCCGAGGTGATCATGCTGCTCCGTGCGCAGCACGGCACCAGCTACAAGGGCATACGCAAGGGGGGGCAGGGAGAGCCCTTGACCCTGGAGAGCTAGATCTCTGAGAGGTCGAGAAGGGGCTTCATACACTAGTGCTGCATCACGCTGATGCCCAGGTCGCCGGCGTGATCGCTGACGTGCTCCAGGTTGCGCAGCGACTCGACAAAGAGGACATCGGCTTCAGACTGGCAGATTCCCGCGCTCAGGCGGTCGATATGTCCCTCGCGTGCTTCCAGGTAGAGCTTGTCAAACTCATCCTCCAGTTGGCAAGTCCGCTGTGCGAGCTGGCGGTCGCCGTCCTGGAGGGCCTGGAGCGACAGTGCGTAGGTGCGATGTGTGTGCCGGCAGAGCCGATCGAGTTCACTGGTTGCCAGGGGGCTAAACACCACGTGGTGGGCCGCTTTCTTTTGCGCAGCCTGGGCCAGATTCTCCGCCAGACTGCCCACGCGCTCGATGTCAGCGACCAGGTCCTTAAGCCGAAGGCAGCGTCTCTGCTGGCGTACACTCAGGTTCCCCTGCATCAGAACGTTGACAAAGTCCCCCAGGACCTCACAGACCGGCTCCACAAACTCGCTCTGCTGCTCCAGCACCCACCGGGCGGCGTCCATATCCCCTTCGACAAGCGCCATGCGGCTGCGCTCAATCATCTGGACGGTCGCCTCACCGATCCGGTCCAGCTCGCGGTAGGCCGCGTTGAGCGCCACGGCAGGCAGACGGTACTGCCTCTCGTCAATGTAGGCAGTGACCTTGGGCTCTCCCGCTTCCTGCTTTTCCGGCACCAGGCGCTCGGCGGCCCGTGCGATAGCCCTGACAAAGGGGAGGAGGATGAGGCTCACGATGAGGTTGAACGCAGTATGCGCGTTGGCGATCTGCCGGGGAAGCAGGGTCGAGGTTCGGCCCACAAGTCCCGCAAAGGGAGCGAGAAAAGGAAGAAAGAGAAGGACCCCGATGACGTTGATCCCGATCTGCGCGACCGACGCCTGCCGGGCGGCTGGGGAAAGGCGCACAGAAGCGATCCATCCGGTGACGCACGTGCCAATGTTCGCGCCAAAAAGCACAGCGATCGCACCCGGGAGCGTGATCACCTCGCTGATCCCCATCGCAACCACCAAGCCCGCGACCGCCGAGCTGCTCTGGACCGCTGCCGTTAAGATCGTCCCGAGAAGGATGCCGAACAGAGGATTCTGCTCTATGGCCGAGAGCCACATCGCCACCGCAGGCATCTCAGCCAGTACATCCAGCGCTCCGGACATCAGGTCCATCCCCAGGAACAGGACGCCAAACCCCAGAATGATCTCCCCATACATCCGCCAACGACGGCGCAGCGTCAACTCGATCAACAGGACTCCCAAGGCCACAAAGAGGTAGTATAGGTGGCCGATCCGAAAGGCCACGATCTGGGCGGTGAGCGTCGTGCCAATCTCCTGCCCCATCATGACCCCCACGGCCTGCTGTAGAGTCATCAGGTTGGCGTTGATCAGGCCAATCATGGTCACCATCAACCGGCTGCTGCTCTGGATCAGCGCTGTCGCGGCAGCGCCGATGGCCGCGCCACGGACCGGTTTGCCGGCAATCCGGTCCAGCCACTCCTGGATCCGATCGCCCGCCAGCTTTTCCATGCCGGTGCTGAGCATTCTCACGCCAAACAAAAAGAGCGCTACACCGCCCACCAGTTGCAGTGCACTGAACACAGTGATACTCCTCACAAATGTGTCGGATCAGCAGTCTACCGGACCGGCTTGTGCCTAGCGGTCTCTTTTCTTCCTGGCGACCAGGACGCACAATCCATCCTGCCAGGGTCCCTCGCTTCCGGGCAGCGAAGGCAGGGACCTGATCTCCTCAAAGCCACACCTGGACAGCAGAGCGTACAGCCGCTCATCGGTGTATGCCTGCGAGCTGGACGCATATCGCGTCACCGAGCCGGTCTCGGCGTCGATAATGAAGTAGCGAAACGTCGCCGTGCAGGTATCCGGATCCCAGAGGCGCTCCTCCAGGCAGATGTGAGGCGCGTCGGAGAACAGGCCGGACGGGGACGAATACCACGTGGGCCCACCTCTGCCCTCACCCTGAATGGCCTCGAACGTAGAGGGTTCAAGCAGCAAGAGCCCGTCGTCGGACAGGGCATCACAGGCCCCACGCAGGATGTGCTCGGCCTCTGCAGGACGAAAGGTGTTGAATTCGCCAAAGATCAACATCACCAGGTCGTATGGGCCGCCATAGTCGACGCGGCGGATATCCTGGTGCAGGTACGTGCAGCGCAACTCTTCTCCCTGAGCCGTCCGGACAGCATACGAGATCGAGGCTGGAGAAAAGTCGATGCCCACGCACTCGTGTCCCAAGCGGGCCAGCCGGCTGGTATAGAGGCCAGGGCCGCACCCCAGATCGAGGACTCTGGCTGAACCGCCAGAGAGCAGCTCGCGATGGATCCAATCGACGTGAGCGTCGACGATGCGAAACCGGCGGCTCGCCGCATCGTGGTCCTGGCTCAGGTGCTCGTTGAGCATGCGCTCGCTGAACTGGGGGTCATCCCAGGGGATTTTCTCTCCCTCGCTCCAGGGCAGCGGGGCTGCACTCCGGTACACCAGTTCGGTCAAGGTCATCACTCGAAATCTCTCTCCGGAGCACCCAGTCGCAGGTGCGTGGCAGCGATCGCTGCAGTCTCGGCAATGGTGCGTGTGCCATCGACGCAAAGCAGTTTGAGGTCCAGCCGCTCAGTCTCCCGGCTGATCCATCGCGCATAGGCCGCGTCTCGATCCATCCAGTTCTGCAGCGCCTCGTCTGGGCGTTCGCACTGCTTGAGGATCTGCTGCACCCACTCACCGCGCAAGGGATACCGCTCCCGCTGGAAAGCCTCCGTGGGGACGATCCAGATAGCCTGCCGAGGACTCCCGAGCAAAGGGCTGACACAGCTCGGCAGCAGCGCTGTACCTTCGGCCAGGATGGGAGGGGACTTGGGCAGCGCCAACAGGTCTTGTAGGGCCATCTCAAACTGCTCACCGTAGGCCAGGATGGCCTCTCTGAGCAGGACATCGACCGGCCTCATCCACATCTCGTCCCAGGTCATACGCAGCAGCTTGTAGATCGTGGGCTGCTCCAGCGGCGTGATACGCTTCTGATGCTCGTTGAAGGCTTCGTCCCAGTGGTAGATGCGCAGTGCGTGCCGATTGGCGAACAGATCCGCGATCCTGCTCTTGCCCGAGCACGGCGACCCGCCGATCCAGTACACGTGGGATAGTTCCTGGCGCAGGTCTCGGGTCACAGATCGATCACCTTGGACAGCGCGCTCCTCGACAGGACAGAATCGTCCCTCGAGCCAGCGCCCCACCACGTATTGAGCGCGGCTGCGGTCTGGGTGGACGACTTGAGCGCCTGCCCGGACCGCAAACCGCCTTCTCACTCGTCGATGGCCGTGGGGAACGGTTAGCTCAGCCCCATCGCCACCAGGTTCCGGTAGCTGATGGCCAGCGACTCAAAGGGATCGCGCTCGTAGCACTGATCCTGCTCGACCAGGTACCACTCGACCCCTCCTGCCTTGGCTGCCTCCATGATCGCCGGCCAATTCAGGTTGCCTTCTCCGATCTCGGCAAAGCGCTGCTCTCGCTCGGGAGTCACGATCATATCCTTGAGGTGAAGCAGCGGCTCCCGCCCCGCGCATTGAGCCACCCATGCCGCCGGATCGCCGCCCCCTGCCTGGATCCAGTAGGTGTCGATCTCTGCCTTGAGCATGTCGGGACTGGCCTGCCCATACATCATATCCAGCCAGGTCTTGCCCCCGTATTTGACCAGCTCGTGGTTATGGTTGTGGTAGGAAAAGTCCATCCCCTCTGCGGCAAGCTTCTGTGCGATCGGGGCCAGCTCATCGAGGAATCGCTTGAGACCTTCCACACCCCGGTACTCCCGGGGCAAGCTGCCAATCGCAGGGTGGACACAGTTCCACATCTTGTGGGTCTCGATCACCTGATCCAGGTCGTTGAGAAACATAGGCCAGGACATGTGCGTCGCCGCCACGGTCAGCCCGTTGTCCTCGGCCAACTTGGCGACCTCTTTGGGATCGACCGGGCCGAATCCCGAGATCTGTATCGCCGTGTAGCCAATGTCCGCCACCTTCTTGAGCGACTCCGCGATGCCAGGGAGCGTCTTGGTGTACTCCCTGACCGTGTACAGTTGTGCGCCTACAACATTCTTGAGCATCGTACCTCTCCTTTAGGGTCAATTTGAGACAGAGTGAGAACGGACCGCCCTACCTTATCACAAGTACGCTCATTCGTCAAAACGCAGATCCGTCCTTTCAGTTCGCCTGGTCAACCCGCACATTCCCCAGCAGCACCCGGTCTCCGACCGCGCCCGTCGGGTCGAGAACCGCCAGGCGCTGCACGTTCGCCGGGTCGTACATCCCCACCTCGATGACGTACATCCCAGGCGGTGCGTCCTCCTGCACCTCGATGGCGTACCGGTCTACCACCACTTCCCCAGCCACCCACAGCGTCGTCGGATAGCGCCCAGTCACCGGAGGGTTGTCCTGCTGCCCGCGCACCTGCTCCCCCTCGTCCAGAAGGTGGGTGAAGACCGTGTACGAGGTGTCCATCTCGCTCAGGCAGCGCCAGACCAAAGTCAGGTGAAGCGTCTCTCCGGCACGGGCCTCCTCCCGCTCCAGGTCGTAGCCCAGCAGTTCGACCCGCTCGCCCAGCCTCGCTCCCACCGGGCGTATCCCCTCCGGGGGCTCCCACAGCCGGTCGCTGGCGCGCACGTGGATCGCCGACAGCGACAGCGCGTCGTGCCCGTCGGAGGTGGGCAGGGGTGTGCCGTCCGCTCGGAGCAGCGCCAGATGCAGGTCATAGTCACCCGCCCCTACGTCCGTGGGCAGGCGGAGCGCGTAGCGGTCGCGGACGAACTCGGGAG
>JADHXD010000115.1 GCA_016783145.1 Anaerolineae bacterium | reverse complement strand
TCCCTTGCGCCTTGCGGTTGCGCTCGAACCACGCGATCTGGCGGACCAGGGGCTCATAGCAGCGCGCGATGAGATCATCCGAACCGGCCTGTGCCGCATAGTCTTCCACGGCGACCGGCCACACGGGCGGATGCCCGGCCTTAACGTTCCACCTCGGCCCCTCGTCACGCATCCAGATCGAGCCGGGCACCAAGCCGTCCGCCTCCTGGGCCGCCAGGTCGTTCAGGATCTGGTTGCGAGCGTGGTCGGGCTCAGCGGGCAGGACGTCGAGGATGGCGTGCACCAGGTCCCAGTGCCCGAACGCGGGCCCATAGCAGTAGCCCGGGCCGATCTCTTCCCAGGGATAGGGAAAGGGCGGGCGCGGCGGATTTGTGCTCCGCTCGTGCAGCTCGGCGACGTAGGCCAGCATCGGCCTCCACGATGGCCTGCCGATCCTCTGGGTTTCTGCCTTGAGATGCTCCATCCTCTCTCTGTCCCTCACCGCTCGACGCGCCCCTGGACCCTACACATCGAGCCTCATCAGCACCAACGTCCTGACCTTGATGAATCCCTGTTCGAGCAGCGCCTCGATCGCCGCACGCTCGCATTCCGGCAGGGAGAGGCGCGTGGACCGCGGCGCCTGCCGCGAGAGCAGGGCAGCGATGTCTCGGGCCAGCGCCTTCTCTACCTGGCCTCGCCGATCCGGCCGCACCCAGAGATGGAGGATATGCGGCTTGCGGTTCCAGAGTCGCGTCGCGCGCAGGCTCACCCCGGCATCCAATTCCCCCGCAGTCGAGAGGCACCAGCGCGTTTCGGCTTGCCCGGTAAAGAGTGACTCGAGCCAACGGGAGAACCTCTCCTCCGCAGAGAGCACATACTGCCGCCTGCGGATCGCGTACAGCCAGCGGTATCCAGGGCCGGCTGCCCGGGAGACAAGCTGGTAGAGCGCCTCCCCCTCTTCCGGACGCAACGACCGCAAGACCTCCACGTCCGCGGATGGGCCGGAACGAGGGGCGGGATCGAGCTTGAGATCGGTCGCCGCGTCCACGCGCACGAATCCCAGCCCTTCGTACAGTCGCCCGGCTGAGGGATTGTCATCCCGCACAAAGAGGTAGGCAGCCTGCCCTCCGCGACGCACGATCTGGTCCAGCGCCGTCTCCACCAGCTTGCGGCCAATGCCCCGCCCGCGCCAGGGACCCAGCACGGCCACGTTGCTGATCTGCCACCGTTGAGGGTGCCCGGTGGGATGGTTGACCGTCACATTGCCGACCACCCTGCCCTCCTCCTCCCACACGTAGCTGTTGAACAGCCCGTCGATCTCGGAGCTCATTTCGGTGAAAAGATAGTTCAGGGGACCCAGCCGGCTCAGAAGCCGGATTTCTCGCAAGATCTGCTCACCGCCATCCGAGAGTTCTTGCCCGAAAGCGTTCTCGATCAGGTCCGCAAGTTGTCCCAGGTCGCGGGAGGGATTCAGAGGACGAGTGCCCGATGTGTGTCTGCCGGAGGCGAGTTTCGAGATCAAGGTCGCTCTCCACCGTGCGGGCCTTTAGCCCATCGCTGCCAGTGATAAGTCATTGTACACTGATTCGCTTTCGGGCGCGACTCTCCGGTCGGGGGCGGTCGATCGTCATCCAGAGCCTCCAGGCCAGGAGGTACGCGGACGTCGCCAGGAGGAGCACCGCGCTGAACCCCCAGTTCAGGGCGATCAGGGCGGCCAGGATGGAGACGATCACCGAGGTACAGCCGTTGATCCCCCACGCCCAGGGGATCAGGCCAGGCGCGCGCTCGCCCAGCAGACCGAGGGCGGCGGGAAAGGGGGTCCCCATCAGCAAGCCAAGCGGCGCGAGCAGCGCCGTCGCCACCAGGATCCGGATCGCCAGCGTGCGCCCCAGGAAAGCATCCGAGACGGCGGGCAGGGCCGCCGACAGGGCCAGCACGTACGCGACGAGAAGCGGGATGGCCCACCGAGCGCGCAACCGCCCGGCCAGGGTACTTCCCACACCCGAGGCGGCGAGCAGCACAGAGACCACGATGGCGAACGCCGTCGTGGGGTGATCGAGGAACAGGACAAAGCGCTGGATCAAGGGGATCTCTACGGCCAGGTAAGCGACGCCCAGGCACCCGCAGTAGGCGAGGATCCGGCCGCGCGATACCCCGGACGTCTTCCCGGGCAAGCGCCTCGCGAACGCCGAGGGCAGCACGATCAACGCTGTGGACGTGAGCGTCGCGATCCCCAGCAGGGCAAGCAGCACCAGATACCCCCCACCCCCGAACGGCTGCCAGGTGTGACCCAGCGCCTGCAGGACCTCGGGCATCTGCCGCCACCTGAACAGATGGTGGAAAAAGGGCCAGTCGTCGGTCGGTGGGCGCACGTCGTATGCCTGCGCCCGATAGAACTCCACCTGGCGGTCTGCTGGCAAGAGATCGCGATACGCCCGGTAGTAGGGTGCGCCCTCGTGGACATTGTAGCGGTTGGCCTCCTCAGGGCGCAGATCGGGCAGGTATACCAGGTCGAACTGCCGCTCCGCGCAGAAACGGCGTACGATATCCAACTCAGACGCGAGGAAAGCTCCCTTTTTGGCCACGATAAGCATCGTCGACCAGGAACGGATCGCTACCAGGCTGTCCTCCGGTCGCCCATCGCCGCTCTCCCTCAGCGCCGCAGCGGCGATCCCCCAGGCACGCAAGCTCTCACTGGGCGGCGTCTGCAGCCATCGCTGAACGACCAGCACACCGCCCGGCTCCAGCAGAGACAGAAAGTCGACGAACGCCTGCACGGTATAGCGAGTTTCCTCGGCCAGGGCATACCCCCCAGACACGGCTGTGCGCTGGGCGTCGTTCAGCGCCAGGTCGATCACCGCGTACCGCGCGCCGTCCGGGCCGCGCTCTCCCCGCACATAGCTCCGGGGGGACTGGGGGATGACCTGCACCTTCGGATCGGCGTACAGTCCAGAGCCATACCGGCGCACCGCGTCGATCTCCAGGGGATTGGAAGCAACCGCGGTCACGTGTTCCGCGCCCTGGCTGAGAGCAGCAGCCACGTCCAGCCCTCCCCCCGGCTCCAGGACGAGCACGTCTGCCTGCGGGCGCAGCCGGTATGCCAGGGACAGGGGGAGGTGATCGACCCAACCCGCCACCTCGTTCGGGCCTGCGCTGAGGATGGGAGCCTGGGCGTGTGCGTCTACGTAGAGGCCTCGCTGGAGCGGGACCTGGCCCAGGTACCCCAGGCTGAGCCCAGGGGACACGTGAATGGCCTCGCTCTCGACTATGTCCACGCGCGAGAACGCGTTCCACCGGCTGGAGAGCACGCGTGCGCCCGGGTATTGGAGGGCATAGCTCAAGGCACGGTAGGGAGAGAGCCGCACCTCAAGCCAAGCGGGCCGGACCCAGGCGACTCCCGACAGCACGAGCGCGCCAAGGCCGCACGCCAGCACGGCTGTTCTCTGTCCGATCCGGCGTCGGGATCGCTCCCAGGCATACAACCCGGCGGCGACGCACCCGGCAGCGGCGCTCAGGACGACAGTGCCGCTCGCACCAAGCCAGGTCAGCGCCCCCAGTGCGATCAAGCAGCCGCACGCTGAGCCAAGCAGATTGGCCGCATACAGCTCGCGGCCTGCCTTCGCCGTCCTGAGAGCCAGGCCGATCGCCAGGCCGCTGCAGAAAAAGGGCAAGGTGAGTGCCAGGTAGTCGATCATCAGGTACAGGATCTGCACCCCCTGCCAGGCGATGCGGTACATGTCAAAGGGAACGACGTTGACCGTGACATACCCTCCCAACGTCGTGGCCGCAAAACCGAGAGCGACCAACGCCAGGGCGCAGTCGGGCTCTCTGAAACGCTCTTGGGACAGGCCGGGCACGATCTGTGGCCATAGGGTCAGCCACGTGCCCCCAGCGCCCAGGCCCAACAGACCAATGCTGATCGCCATAAAGGAAAAGTGGTGCCCCTGGGACAGGGCAAACACACGGGTCAACGCCGTTTCCAGGGTCAGCGTCGCCGCTGCCAGCACGAAGGTTCCTGACCGCCTCACCGGCATACTCCTCCCGACAGGTGGCTCACACGGCGATCATATCATAACCAGGACAAAAGGACAAGATCCCGCGCCAAGGCTAAACTTGATTTTATGCAAAGTCATGCTATAATAGAAGCATGGATGCGGTCCGCAATGCGCTCGAATCACACAACGGACGGCAGTAGAAGGAGTATGGAAATGCGGCGACAGATCGACCAGTTTCTCACGTACCTGCAGGTCGTAAAGAACTGCTCCGAAAACACGACCTCTGCCTACCGGAACGATCTGATCCAGTTCCTCCACTTCATTTCTCAGGATATCAAGGGGTGGGACCAGGTCACAAAGCGCACGCTGAACGCCTACGTACAGTCTCTCCAAGAACGCAAGTACGCTTCTTCCACTGTCGCCCGCAAGGTCGCCGCAGTCAAGTCCTTTTTCCACTTTATGCTCGACCAAAAGATCCTGGGAGACGATCCCACCGCTACCCTGGATTCGCCCAAGGTCAAGAAACGCCTGCCGCAGATCCTCTCCCCTGAAAACATTGAGGCTCTCCTGGAGCAGCCGCTCCACTCTGATGACTCAAAGGCCGTGCGAGACAAGGCCTTCCTGGAGCTGTTGTATGCTACTGGAATGCGCGTCAGTGAACTCGTTTCCCTGGACGTGGGTGACGTGGACACCGAAAGGCAGAACGTGCGCTGCAGCAGCAAGGGAAACAAGCAGAGACTGCTCCCCATCTCAGAGCGAGCGAAGGACGCTCTGAGTAACTACCTGGAGCGAGCGCGCTCCGCTCTGGTCAAGGACCCCGAGGAAGAGGCTCTGTTCCTGAACCATCGTGGGCGGCGTCTGACCCGGCAGGGCCTATGGCTGATCATCAAGGGCTATGTAGAAGCCGCCAACCTGGGGATCGACGTCACGCCGCACACCCTGCGACACTCCTTTGCCACGCACCTGCTGAACGGTGGCGCCGAACTCCGCGAGGTGCAAAGGCTGCTCGGGCACGCCAATATCTCGACCACTCAGATCTACACCGAGATCAACCAGTCAGACGAGAGCTCTGAGGCGGAGGACGCGCCCGAATGAGCGTCGTCTGTGGAGACAGTCTCCTGTCGCGTCCCGGTGCTTCTGCCCGCGCTTCCATCCGTGCGCGGGTCTTGTGTCTCTGCCAAAGGGATCTTGTGCGATGAACGCAAACTCCTTTCCGACGCGTGACCAGGTAAAAGATGCCGCGGCCTATGTTCGCCAGAGCACGCACCACCGGCCGACAGTCGGGCTTATCCTGGGCTCAGGGCTCAGCCCGCTTGCCGAGAGCATCGAGGGCGCAGATTTCCTGCCATACACCTCCATCCCGCACTTTCCCACTTCGACGGTGGCTGGACACGCAGGCCGCCTTGTCCTGGGCACGATGGAAGGTCGCCCGGTCATGGCCATGCAGGGGCGCGTTCACTTCTACGAGGGGTATGCCATCCAGCAAGTGACCTTTCCCGTGCGGGTGATGGGATTGCTGGGCGCGGACACCCTGATCGTGACCAATGCCGCCGGAGGACTGGCCCAGCGCTTTGCGCCCGGAGACCTGATGCTGATCCGCGATCACATCAACCTGATCGGCCTCGCAGGCCACAACCCGCTGATCGGGCCCAATGACCCTGACTTTGGGCCAAGATTTCCTGACATGGCGATGGCCTACGATCCCGCACTGCGCGAGATCGCCCGCCAGGTTGCCAGTGCCCAAGGCCTGGCCCTGCACGAAGGGGTGTATGTCTGCATATCCGGCCCTTCCTTTGAGACGCCCATGGAAGTAGGATTCCTGCGCATCATCGGTGCAGACGCGGTGGGCATGTCCACTGCCCACGAGGTGATCGTCGCCCGGCATATGGGCATACGCGTGCTGGGCATCTCGGGCATCACCAACGTGCACTCCTTTGATACCTCCCAACCGCAGGAGACCAGCCACCAAGAAGTCCTGGAGACCGGTCAGGTCATTGCCCCCCGGTTGACGGCCCTGATACGCGGCATCCTAAAGCAGCTATGAATCTGATCGTCCGTCTGATCGACAAGTACGCGCTCTGGATCTACATCCTCTGTGGGCTGGGGATGCTCTTCTATCTGCGCGCGGCCTCGGCAGCCAGGCGCGATGGCTCACAGGCCATCTACTCCTTGGAGCGCGAGGGCGCGGCCAAACAGGTCTACCGTGCATCGGGGATGATGCTGGTGCTGCTGATGATCGTCGTCGGCGTCTATGCGCTGTCCAACTATGTCGAACTGCCAGCCCCAAGCACGAGCCCGATCGTTGTGTCCACACCCACGCCCGAGCTGGCAACACCCACCAGGATGTCTGCTCCCGCCAGCGTCGAAGACACGACCACCACCCCAGAGCCCACGGCGACCCGAATCCCTCGCCGGACGATCGTCGTCCTGCCCACGATCGTCCAGGAGACCCCCACGTCCCAGGTCATACCGGCGAGCTGTCCTCACCCCAACGTCAGAGTCTCCCAGCCAGGACAGAGCCAGGTCATCAACCAGGGCATCCAGGTGACGGGAACGGCCCAGAAAGACCTGTTCGACCGGTACGAATTCAAGTTCCAGAGCCGAGACCTCCCCAACGACGACTGGCACTGGGTGCAGAGCTTTGAGACGCCTGTCGAAAACGGAGACCTGGGGTATTGGCCGACTGCGCATCTGCCGCCGGGCAACTATCGCTTCATGCTCATCGCCATCGACAAGCGGGGCAACTCGCAAGAGTGCGTCGTCCCGGTCACCATCCAGCACTAACTGCCCACACCTTCCCAACCGCAGCGCAAGCGGCTCGCTTGCGCGAGAAGTGGATTTTTCCACTTAAAGGTGCTATAATAGGGTCGGCTGGCGCCCAGTTCGGACCGGCGCGCCTCTCGGTTGGGAAGAGAAAGGGGATCGGGCGATGGTGACCATCGACTCACTAAGGCGCGTGGAAATCCTGATCGGCCTAACGGATGCGCAACTGGCTCGCGTAGCAGCTATCTCCCAGGAAAAGGTGTACAACGCGGGCGAGATCATCGTCCGCGAGCGCGAACCCAGCACCGAGATCTATATCATCCACTCCGGAAGCACCGAGGTCCAACTGTCCGGGACGCGCGTCACAGCCGAGACACTGGCAGCGCCGGGGCCGCAGGCCATTATCTCCCTCGGACAGGGGCAGGTGTTCGGAGAGATGGCCCTCATCGACAGGGGCCCCCGGTCGGCGACGGTCTGCTGCAAGGTCGATGGCACACAGGTGTACGTCCTCCGTCGCGATGACTTTATCCAACTATGCGAACAAGACACCGACATCGGCTACAAGGTGATGCACAACCTGGCTGCCGATCTATCCTTCAAGCTCAGGCACAGCAATCTGTCGTGGGATAGCGGCTGAGGAGATGCGGTGATGATCTACAAGGTCAGTTTTGTCGTTCAGGGCGGTTCGCATCCAGGCAGCATTCAGAATCTCGACAAGCGCCCCGAGGTCGGGGAAACACTCACATTGGACCACAGGCAGTTCGAGATCGTCGAAGTACAAGAGATCATCCCTCCGCGCGGCGAGTTCGCCTACCTGCATGCGACGTGCCGGCCGCTCGTAAGGCAGAAAGGATAGCCAGGGCGCTGCGCTTCACCGCCGCCCTGCCTGTTTGGTTTGACGGCGCATCTGGCGATGCGCCGCGCTTTTGCGGCTCGTAGTAGACGCAAGCCTATGTCAGAGAGCACACGACAGATGGAGCCCACACTAGAACACGCCAAAAAGTATCCCTGTCCGCAGTGCAACGCCGAGCTGGTGTACAGCGCTTCCAAGGGACGGATGGTCTGCGGTTACTGCGGCTACCAGGCCCCGGCCTCCGCCGCCGGCTCGATGACCGAGGTGCACACGCAGACCCAGGTCGACGATGCCGTCGTGGAAAGCGTCACCGAGCGTGACCTCCTGGAGGGGCTCCAACGCACCGCGGACAGCGAGGGGTGGGGCACGGAAACACGGACGTTCAGGTGCAGTAGCTGCAACGCCTCGATCGCCGCCGAACTGGACGTCGTCGCAACGGTATGTCCGTTCTGCGGCTCACACCACGTCCTGGCCCAGGAACAGAGCACCAGGGTGTTCAAACCCGAGTCCCTGCTCCCTTTCGAGGTCGACAAGCTGACCGCGATCGTCAAGTTCCGCACCTGGTTGGGCAGGGGCTGGTTTCGTCCCAACGCCGTGAAGCGCATTGCCGCCAACGCGGACGCCCGGGTACAGGGAGTGTACCTGCCTTTCTGGACGTTCGACGCGCAAACCTTTTCCGACTGGTGGGCGGAGGCGGGCCATCACTACTATGTGACCGAGAGATACACGGTCAACGTGAACGGCAGGAAAGAGACGCGCACCCGTCAGGCGCAGAAAACGCGCTGGGTGCCCGCTTCGGGCAAGCACGACGAGTTCTTGGACGACGTGTTGGTCTATGCGACGCGCAGTGTCAGCGAGAACATCCTGCGTGTCATCTATCCCTACGACACCCAGAAGCTGATCCCCTATCGTCCTCAGTACCTGGCTGGCTGGCGCGCTGAGGAGTACCAGATCGGCCTGGAGGAGGGCTGGACACTGGGCCAGGAGATCATCAGGGATCGGCTGCACGCAGCGTGCGGCCGAGAGGTGCCTGGCGACACGCACCGCAACCTGCGCATCAAGACCCGGTTCGACGAGCTGACCTTCAAGCACGTCCTCCTGCCCGTGTGGATCGCTTCCTATCGCTACAGCAACAAGGTCTACAACTTTATGGTCAACGGACAGACAGGCAAAGTGCGGGGCGAGGCTCCGATCTCGTGGGTCAAGGTCGCCCTGACCGTGCTTATCGTCCTGCTGGTCCTGGGTGCCATCTTGCTGGTGATGACTCTCCTTGGGGGTGGGATAGAGAGCAGCGGCATGCTCCCCCTTGCTCCGGCAGTGGGTTGGATCGCCGCAGTCACGCAAGGTGCGCTCTTTGCGATGTAGAGGTGTCTTCTCAGAGAGTGGGGAAACTGAGTCCAGACTCCAGACTTCCGAAGTCTGACAGACTTCGGAAGTCTCTCCTCCAAATCATTGAGATGAAAGAACAAGTACTTTTGCCAAACAGGAGGAACTTGATGAAGCGTTTAGTGAGTTGTATGCTGTTGGGCGTCATACTACTGACTGCCTGCGGCGCGCCCAAGACCGTGATCGTGACCCAGGAGGTCACGCGGGTGGTAGAGGTCACACAGGTGGTGAAAGAAGATCCCGCGAGCAAGCCAGCTCCCACGTTTACGCGCTACCCCACCTACACCCCCTACCCCACCCATACGCTGTTCCCCACGCCGACGAACACGGCCACGACCACGCCGACGATGGGGCCAACGTCCACACCCACGGTCACGCCGACGCCATCGGCCATGCCCACGGAGATGTCGACCCAGGCTCCGACGCGCCCGCCCGTGACGCCGGCACCCGTGGTGCCCCCCACCCCGGCGATGACACAGATCAAGGATACGGACCCGGGCCCTCCGTTCACCATCGTCGTCAGCGCCAACCGCTCTGGGGAGAACAGCACCTACAAGGTCACGGGAACGATGTTCAATCACTCCTCCAAGATGTACGAGGCCGTGGGGATGAACGCGACCTTTTACGATGACCAGAACTTCCGGCATGGCCCTCTCGACGTCAACGTGCCCTTCCAGCTCCTGGCGCCCGGCGAGGAGACGCCCTTCAGCATCGAGATCGCTGCCCGGCGCGTCCAGTCCTTCCTGCTGCATCCCGAGGGCCGGGCGACAGGCCGGGAATCGGCACCCGTCACGCTGAGCAACGTCTCCCTCTCCTATGCCGGAACCGACAGCGTGCGCATTTCGGGGCTCGCTGCCAATCCCAACGCCTTCATGATCAAGAACGTGGCTGTCGCCGGCGTGCTGCTCGATGGCAGCGGGCAAATCGTCAGCCTGGGATCCACCTATGTGCTGCAGGAAGACATCACGCAGAACTCGTCGGTAGCGTTTGACCTGCGAATACCGCGCGTACCTTTCCTTCGCTACCAACTGTACGCGCAATCAGAGCGAGACTGGGAGTAGAGAACTATGGCCGTGATCACCATCTCCCGCGAGCTGGGGAGCGAAGGGGACAAGATCGCCGACATCCTCTGCGACAAGCTCGGCTATTGCCGGGTAGACAAGGCCGTCCTGGCGCAGATCGCCGAAGAGGCTGGGGTGGATATCAAGGCCATCCTGGCCCAAGAGCAGGCGGTCGCCAACAGACCGCGCCTGATCAGCGATCAGATGACCTCTCTGTACGGCCGCCAGCCCACCGCCTTTCGCAAAAAGGCCGCGGTGGACGATCAGACCTATGAACGCGTCGTGAGAGAGACGATGGAGCGCTTTGCCAAAGAGGGAAACGCGGTCATCGTCGGCCGCGGCGGGCAGATGGTCCTGCGCGACTGGCCCACCGCCCTGCACGTCCAACTCTACGCGCCGGTCGAGGTGCGCGTCGAGCGGCTGATGGTACGCCACGGCATCTCCGAGCTGGAGGCCAAGCGACGCATCGCCGCCTCCGATGAGCAGAAACGGATGTCCATCCGCAACATACACAAGAACGCCAACTGGAAAGACCTCAAGCACTATCACCTGGCGATCAACACGGGCGCCATCGCTGCCGAGGTCACAGCCGATATCATCCTCCAGGCAGCCAGGCATCGCGAGCACGCTCAGTAGGGCCAGGTGAGCTCCGCCTGCAGCGGATTCGGCCCCCGCACGCCCGGCGACGAGGGCGGCAGAGCGTCGAATCCGTGCTGCGACGGCGGGCGCGCCTGGTCAGAAGAAATGAATCGTGAGGGAGCCCGCTGCCGCCGCAGCGGAGTTCCTCGCCAGCCGGGCAACGGGGCAGATCACCTTCCCCCCTCACGCCGGTCCCTACCTTGGAGGCATCATGGAACCCACATCCCCTCCTGCCGCAGCCGCAGCCACCCCCTCGCACCGCAAGTGGCTGTGGCCGCCGAGCCTCATCGTCTTTATCTCCAGCGCGTGCATCATGGTCCTGGAGCTCGTTGCCGGGCGGATCATCGCGCCGCACGTTGGCGTGTCCCTCTACACCTGGACCAGCGTGATCGGCGTGGTGCTGGCCGGGATCAGCCTGGGCAACTACCTGGGTGGACGGATGGCCGATCGCTGGGCTTCCCCCCGCCTGTTGGGCATCCTCTTTGTGCTGGGCGGCCTGGCCTCCGTGCTTGTCGTGGCCGAGGACAGCCTCGATATCGCATCGATGGTCGAGTGGCCTCTCATCCTGGAGATCCTGCTGTTGATCACCGCCCTGTTCTTTATCCCGGCTGCCGTTCTGGGCACTATCTCGCCGGTGGTGGTCAAGCTGGCTGTGCACGACCTATCCCGCACGGGAAGCACCGTGGGCCGCATCTATGCCGCTGGCTCCGTGGGCAGCATCGTCGGCACCTTTGCCACCGGCTTCCTGCTCATCTCCTGGTTCGGCACGCACCTCATCGTCTGGGGGGTCGCTTTGGTGCTGGTCATCCTCGGCCTGCTCATCCTCCTGGGCCGCCGCTGGCTGTGGGCGCTCCCGGCCCTCCTCCTCCTCGCCGGCGGCTCTCTGCTTGCCTCCCGCCTGGGATGGCTGGATGGCCCTTGTACCCGGGAGACCAACTACTTTTGCATCATCGTCAAGGATGAAGAGCGCGACGGTGAGCCTGTCCGCGTGCTCATCCTGGATCGCCTGGTCCACAGCTACACGTCTCTGAACGACCCAACCAAGCTTGTCTATGGCTATGAGAGAGCATACGCCGATGTCACCGCCTACCAGGCACAGCGGCTGGGCCGGCTGAGCGCCCTGTTCATCGGCGGAGGCGGCTATACCTTCCCCCGCTACATGGAGGCCGTCTACCCCGGCAGCGAGCTCGACGTCATCGAGATCGACCCCGGCGTCACCCAGGTCGCCTACGACTCCCTTGGCCTGCAGCCGGAGGCCCACATCGTCACTTACAACGAGGACGCGCGCATGTTCCTCGCCCGAGAGCCGGCACGCTCCTATGACCTGATCTTGGGCGATGCCTTCAACGACTTTTCCGTGCCCTATCACCTCACCACCCGAGAATTCAACGACCGCGTGCGCGCCTGGCTCGCGGACGATGGCTACTATGTCGTCAATATCATCGACGGCGCGTGGGGAGACTTTCTGCGCGCCTACACTCGCACTCTCCGGCAGACCTTTCGCCACGTCTACCTCGCCCCGACCATCTCTTCGTGGCGCGAGGCGTCGCGCAGCACGTTCGTCTTGATCGCCGGTGACACCCCTCTTGACCTCGATGCGCTGAAGGCGCTGGATGGCGGCAGCTCACTGCTCAAGCAGCAGTTGCTCACTGCCCAGGAGACCGATGTCCTGCTGGCAGAGGGGCGGCTGGTCATGCTCACCGATCGCTACGCGCCCGTAGATCAGATGCTCGTGCCCGTGTTCCAGAACAAGGTAGCCCGATAGGTCCTTTCGGTCCCGTGGAGGCATGTATGGTTCTGCAATCTGCTTCCCTGCCTCACAAGTGGCTGTGGCCGCCGAGCCTCATCGTCTTTATCTCCAGCGCCTGCATCATGGTCCTGGAGCTCGTCGCCGGGCGGATCACCGCCCCGTACATCGGCGTGTCCCTCTACACCTGGACCAGCGTGATCGGCGTGGTGTTGGCTGGGATCAGCCTGGGCAGCTATCTGGGCGGGCGCATCGCAGACCGCCGGGCCTCTCCCCGCCTGTTGGGGGTCCTCTTTGTCCTCGGCGGCCTGGCCTCTTTTGCCATCCTGGCCGTGGATGTGCTCAGTGCCTTTTCGACCATCGAGGCCCTCACCCGGAGTACCCTGCCTCTCGCTGCCGCCCTTGTGGCCCTGGCCATCGTCCTCTTTTTTGTTCCCTGCACCGTCCTGGGTACCATCTCGCCGGTGGTGGTCAAGCTGGCTGTGCACGACCTGTCCCGCACGGGAAGCACCGTGGGCCGCATCTATGCCGCCGGCTCCGTGGGCAGCATCGTCGGCACCTTTGCCACCGGCTACATGCTCATCTCCTGGTTCGGCACGCACCTCATCGTCTGGGGGGTCGCCCTGGTGCTGATCACCCTGGGCCTGCTCATCCTCCTGGGCCGCCGTTGGCTGTGGACCCTTCCCGCCCTCCTCCTCCTCGCTGGCGGCTCTCTGCTCGCCTCTCGCCAGGGATGGCTGGATGGCCCTTGTACCCAGGAGACCAACTACTTTTGCATCATCGTCAAGGGTGAAGAGCACGGCGGGACACCCGTCCTCGCCCTCTACCTGGACCGCTTGCTCCACAGCTACACTTCACCCCAGGACCCGACGCGGCTCGTGTACGAGTATGAGAGGCTCTATGCCGGCGTCACCGCCTACCAGGCCGGGCGGCTGGGCCGGCTGAGCGCCCTGTTCATCGGCGGAGGCGGCTACACCTTCCCCCGCTACATGGAGGCCGTCTACCCGGACAGCGAACTCGACGTCATCGAGATCGACCCCGGCGTCACCCAGACCGCCTACGACTCCCTCGGCCTAAACGAGGACACCCGCATCGCCACCTACAACGAGGACGCACGCATGTTCCTCGCCCGAGAGCCGGCGCGCTCCTATGACCTGATCTTGGGCGACGCCTTCAACGACTTTTCCGTGCCCTATCACCTCACCACCCGAGAATTCAACGACCGCGTGCGCGCCTGGCTCGCGGACGATGGCTACTATGTCGTCAATATCATCGACGGCCCGCGGGGCCGGTTTCTCCGTGCCTACGCGCACACCCTTCGGCAGACCTTTCGCCACGTCTACCTGGTCTTTTCCGTCGACGGGTGGCGGCGATCATCGCGCAGCACGCTGGTGCTCGTCGCCGGCGATACGCCGCTGGACAGAGCCGGGCTGGAGGACACCTCTCCGCTCCTGGCACGCCAACTGCTCAGCGACCCGGAGGTCGCTGAGATTATGGCCGAGGGCGAGGCGGTCACCTTGACCGACCGCTATGCGCCGGTGGACCAACTGCTGGCTGCGGTGTTTCTGAGCCAGGTTACAGAATAAGGGACGCGTCGGCGCGCCCAAGACGAACCATCTGGTGAGATCTCTTGAGGAGGGACAAATGAAGATCACTGCTGTTCGTGTGTTCGAACTCTGTGGGACAATGGAACACGAGGGAACGTTCTGGGAGGAACGCCTGGTGCAGCCGGTCGACATCTATCCGGAGCACAAGGCCCAGGGAGCCCGCTGGCTGGATCCGGCTGCCGAAGGACGCTACCCGATCCACGCCCACTTTCTCCAGATCGAGACCGACGACGGGGTCAGCGGCATCGGAGGGCCGATGTCACCCGACCAGTCGTACATCATCTGCAGGCAGCTCACGCCTCTGCTGCTCGGGCACGATCCCCTGGCTACCGAGCGCATCTGGGACAGGCTCTATCGCAGCATGATCCACGGCCGCAAGGGCGTGGTCATGCAGGCCATCAGTGTGGTGGACTGTGCTCTGTGGGACCTCAAGGGCAAGTGGGCCGGCGCGCCCGTATATCGCCTCCTGGGCGGGCCGACGCGGGAGAGCATTCCGGCCTACGCCAGCGCGCTCGGCTACTCGCTGGAGCCCGAGTGGGTCCGGCAGCGGGCGGCCGACATGGTGGCCCAGGGATACCGGGCCACCAAGTGGTTCTTTCGCCACGGACCGACCGACGGTCCTGCCGGGATCGCCAAGAACGTGGAGCTGGTGCGCACCCTGCGCGAAACCGTCGGCCCAGACGTGGACCTGATGCTCGACTGCTGGAGCAGTTGGGATGTGCCCTACACCATCGACATGGCCCGCCGCCTGGAGGAATATCACCCACGCTGGCTCGAGGAGCCGGTCCTCGCGGACAAGATCGAGCAGTGTGCCGAGATCCGGCGCAGCGTGCGCATCCCGATCAGCACCGGCGAGCACGAGTACACGCGGTGGGGGCTCAAGGCTCTGATGGACGCCAGAGCGGCAGACGTCTTGCAGCCCGACATCTACTGGGCAGGGGGCATCTCAGAGCTGCTCAAGATCTGTGCGCTGGCCTCCGCCTACGACCTGCCCGTGATCCCCCACGGACACTCGGTGCCAGCGACGCTGCACCTGATCGCCTCACAGCCGGTCACGACCTGCCCGCTGCTGGAGTACCTGGTCAAGTGGAACCAGATCCACCAGTTCTTCCTCAAGAACCCGATCGTTCCGGTCAATGGACAGGTGACGCTGCCGGCGGGGCCGGGCATCGGTATGGAACTGGATGAGTCCAAGATCGAAAGCCGGCGTGAGATCACGTTCTAGAAAGGGAACGCCTATGAAGAACACAGACAGATTTCTGATCGGTATCATCGCCGGCGTCGTGCTGCTGGTCATCGTCGCTTTTGCCATCACGCTCACCCGCCCGCAGCCAACATACCAGGCTGAGGACACCCCCGAGGGGGTGGCCCACAACTACCTGCTGGCCCTGCAGAAAAAAGAGTACGGGCGCGCCTATGGCTACCTTTCGCCGGCCATCGAGGGCTATCCGCCCTCAGAGATAAAGTTCGTCGAAGCCACGATGGACGATCGCTGGCGGTTCCGCGGCGACGTCGAGGTCACCCTTGCCGTCGAGTCGGTCACGGTGACCGGGGAGCGCGCGGTGGTCCAGGTACGCGAATCGAGCTTCCGCGGCGGCAATCTGTTCGACAGTTCCCAATCCTCGATCCTCTTTGAGATGGTGCTGCGGCGCACGGACGAGGGCTGGCGGATCTTTGACTCAGAGTACTACTTTGCCTGGTGCTGGAAAACTGTAGATGGATGCAAGTAGAAGGGAGGATCCCCATGTCTAGCGTTCGTCGCTGGTATGTCTACCTCGTCAGCGCTATCAGCCTGCAGGCCGCAACCTGGGCAGTCATCGCCCTGCTGCGCAACCTGGCCCTGTCGCGCCTGAATCCGCCGCCGACGGCGATCGCCTTCGAGATCGCGGTGATCGTGATCGGCTTGCCGGTCTACCTGGTCCACTGGCTCTGGGGGCAGCGGTTGGCCGGGCGAGCCGATGAGGAACGCCAGGCCGTCCTCCGTCACCTCTACCTCTATGGCACTCTGGCTGGCTTCTTGGGCCCGTTCGCGACCAATACCTTCGACCTGATCGGCTCCCTGCTCCAGGTCAAATCCACGCTGGACAGACAGCCGAGCAACCTGACCTCGGGCAACGCGGTGGTCTATCACATGCTCGCCTTGCTCGTTCTTGGCGCACTGTGGTTCTACCACAAGCGAACGGTGAGCATAGAGTCGCCGGGCATACCCGAGCGGGGAGGCGTGCCCACCGTGCGCCGGTTGTACGTGTTGGGCTTTAGCGCATCGGGACTGACGATGACGATCATAGCCATCATCAACCTGCTGCGCTGGCTCATGGCCCAGTTTGGCGTCCAGCAGATCAGCACTAGTCTACTCGGCGTGGGCTTGACGGCCGAGATCACCCGGCTCATCGTCGGGCTGCCCCTGTGGCTGGTCTTCTGGCTGTGGGCGGGGCGCTTGTTCAACGGGCCGAGCGAAGCGGAGCGCGAGTCTGCGCTGCGCAAGTTCTACCTGTACGGCGCGGTCTCTGTCGGCGCGATGGGCGCCATAACCAGCGCCACGGCCATCTTGGCCAGTCTCTTCCGCTCCATCCTTGGCCTCCCCTCAAGTGGGGACATCCGCGTCCAGATCTCGATCATCCTGGGGATGGGTGTGCTCTGGGCCTATCACGCTTGGGTCATCCGCGGTGACGCCGCTCAAGCCGGCGAAGCGCCGCGCCAGGCAGGGGTGCGGCGGCTGTACGCCTACCTGATCGCCGGCATCGGCCTCGCTGCTCTCCTCGTCGGGCTCGGTGGCGACGTCAGCGTGATCATTCGCTCCCTGGATCAGAGCTTTGGCAGCGAGCTGCGGGTGCAGCTATCCTGGTTCACGGCAGCCATCATCGCCGGCCTGCCGGTGTGGATACTGCCCTGGCGGCAGCT
>JADHXD010000114.1 GCA_016783145.1 Anaerolineae bacterium | reverse complement strand
CGGAACGCGTGCCACTGCGACCTCTTGTAGGCCAGAGACTTGATCCGCGCGGTACTGAACACCTCAATGCCCAGGATCTGGCTCTCTGTCATCGGCTCGTGGCACATTCGCCCGCAGATCACCACCGGGAAGGGACAGGCGGATCTGACCTCCAGCAGGATCAGGTAGAACGCGGAGGTCGTGACCCTCTCGGTGCCAGCGCGGGTGAAGAACCGGGCAGCGTGCGGCAGCCGCCACTGGCTGGGCTTTTGGTAGCTGTGACTCAAGGCCCAACAAATCTGGCTGCCAGCGCTCTTGAGGGACACGTGCTCTTGCTCGCGCATCAGACGCTCAATGAGGACGACAAGCTGTCCCACATCGCGGTTCAGCTGGTCCACATAGCCGATGATCTGCTTGAATGTGCTCGTCTCCGTCACGGTCTACCTCCTCACAGCTCACAATGCTGGTTTGCGCTAGGCGCGCCAGAACGCGCCTGACACGCGGTCAGCAGGCAGGTCGGGAGGCGCGGCGAACCAGCGCCAGAACCCGCCTGTACCCTCGCCGACTGCCAGACCAGCGGGCAGAGTGATCCCCTCAAAGAGGGAGAAGCGTTTTTTCCGCAGGAGGACGAGAACGTCATCCAGGACGCGATTGTAGGGAAAGCGGTCCAGCGACTCGCGTACTGACTCCAGGTAGCTGTAGACGTCGTACCAGCTGCCCCAGAACAGCCTGCCGCGAAGCGTAGGGTCATAGGCCACCGCGCGGCCCAGCTCACCTTCTGGCGGAAAGATATGTGCGGTCAGATAGAGGAGCAGGCGGTGCTGCGGTGGGCTCGAGAGCGCCAGCTCGGGTCCGCGCCACGCCCCACGGTAGACCTGGTACCTGCCGTGCGAGAGGTCGTGTGACTCGTCCCCGAGCTGGTTCCCCATCCTCAGTACCTCGCCCCGGTACTCGACTTCGTCGTCCTCCCGGTCGCCGGGGCCGGCATAGTACTTGGCCTCGACGGCCACGTGGTAGAGCTGGCCGCCGACCTGCAGCTCAAGCAGCACGTCGGGCTCACGGCGGCACAGCAGGCCGAGCGGCCAAAAGTGGATCACACACTCTGCGCTATCGTCAGGCTCGGGGATCGCCTGAGCAGCTCCGCCGAGCGACCGCAGAAAGCCGATGATCCCCTCCCGTGCCGGCAGGTAGCGGAACGCGCCGAACACATCGGCGGTCAGCAGATCCTCCGACCCAGTATCTGACAGCTTGCCGTGGTTTTCGGCGATCGCCATATGTCTTCCTTGTCCAGTGTGAACTGAGGTACGGACAGCTCCCGCTAGGTGGCGGTGTCCTCTAGCCTCCCAAACAGGTACTCGTGCCCCCGGCAAACCTCAGCCCAGTCAGCCCTGTACCCAAAGCGGATGATGCTCAGGCCGAGGTCCATCAGGCAGTCCTCGATCTGTCTGTCCTTGGCTGCCACATCGGCATGGTCGTGCACCGGCCCGTCGACGAACACCACTGTCTGCTTGCTGGCATAGAAAAAGTCCGCGCGCGTGTCACAGGGCTCGATCCGCTTTTGCGCTTCCTCTGGCAGCGGCAGGTTGTGTTCCTCCAAAAAGTCGAGCCACCTGACCTCCAGGTCGCTCTCGCACAGCGCCTTGAGCTGCGCCAGGTGCACGGCGCGCGGGACCGCCGCTGGGCTGGCCTTGAGCGTGCACTCCGCGAGGTCGAGGAGCATCTCCCGGATCAACGTCCGGTCCAGCAGCTCGTGGTCCATCTGGTTGTAGTAGCTCATCAGGCAGTCATAGCAGGCGGCCTCGCAGTCCTCGCTGGCGCCGGGCGCGCGCTGCAGATCGCGCCCGCTCTGATCATAGTGGCACAGCTCGAGAGCTTTGCGCGCCAGCTCTGCCATCGCGCCGGGGCGGTCGAGGAGCTGGCGCAGCACGCCTGCACCCCCCTCTGCCGACTCGTAGAGCAGGATCGTGCGCCGATCGTCCATGCTGGGCAGTGGTTCGGCAGCCAGTTCATTGTCCTCCAACTGGTAGAGCACCTGGATCGCTGCTTTGAGCGCCGGCTGCAGGGAAGCCATAGCCTCTGCCGACAGCGGTTCTGCGGGCTCTATCAACATACAGTTTCGCCTGTCCTCGACAAAGGGCACCACGCGCGCCTGAGAGGGGCTCATAGGGTCTTCGGGGTCCGGCTCGACCTGCATCCGGTTGCTCTCCCAGTACCCGCGTTCCGTGTCCAGCAAGAACCCGTACACCGCTTTGTCTTTTCGCCGCCGCCAACCGAGGTTGATGCGCCACAGCGTCGCTGCATCGCCATAGGTCAACCTCAGCAGAGCACGCCCATCGGCTGCCTCCAGTACTGCCGTGCGGCTCGTTGGGCGCCCGCCGTGCTGGCTGAACCGGACGCCGGTCTTGAGCTCGAATCCCATGCGCACGCGCTCTTCTTCGTCGCTGTTGATCCGGTTGCGGCGCTTTGTCGCCACGTTCTGCATGCGGAACAACGAGCGCAGCGGCTGGTCCAGCAGCGCATTGCAGTGCTCGCACCGGTCCACGCCGTCTGTCTCATCCTCGACCGGGTGCAGATAGCCGCACACAGGGCACAGCTTGGCGCTCACGGTCAGCAGGTCGCCCGGTGAGGCAGTATCGGGCCCTGCCTCGCGCACGGGCAGGATGACCTTGTTGGTGACATAGCGCGACCCTTCGTGATAGATGATGCTCTGCGGCCCAAACTCCGAGATGGCCAGAAAGCGGGGCCGCGACAGAAACTCGTTGTCGCTGCCGCGCCTCCCGCGCCGTGCGGGGATGTAGGCCGACAGCGGCAGCCGGGGAAAGTTGTAGCCGGGCAGGAAGCCCTCGCTGGCAAAGTAGCGATAGCTGTAAAAGTCGGATTGGACGACGTTCCGTTCTTCGGTCAAGAGCCGGATCTGCGCCTCTGCCTCGGCCCGCAGACGGGTCGCCACCCGCTTTTCGTCTGCGCTGCGCGATGCGTCGAGGATGATCGCGTGCTGTGTGGCTTGCTGCCTGAGCGCCGCACGATATAGCCCTCTCCAGCGTTCACAAGCCTCGTTGAAGCGCCGCGATGCCTGGAGCAACGTCTTTTCCAGCCACTCGCCATCGTACCACGTGGCGTCGCCGAGTTCGCCCTCCACCGATCCCAGGATGCGCTTCAGCCGCCCCTGCGCGCGCTGTCGTGCCCCCGCCGATCCGATCGATGCTTGCACCGAGTCCGAGAGCGCCAGCGATGGAGGTCGCCCGCCCAGGTCGAGCACTTCTGCCAACGACGTGCCCAGCGCCTGTCCCGTCTCTGCCAGCCAGACGGCGTGGACGTGGGACTCGATCAGGTCCTGGTTCGCCAGGTCGAGCCTCGGCGGCGCGACCGCACCGGAGACCATTCGCTCCGGGCGCTTGAAAAAGTACTGATCGTGTGGGCTGCCACTGGTGCAGTAGGTGAACACCAGCGCCGGCTGCCCGCTGCGACCCGCCCGTCCGCTCCGCTGGGCATAGTTGGCCGGCGTGGGCGGCACGTTGCGCATATTGACGACGTTGAGCTGGGCAATGTCGACGCCGAGCTCCATCGTCGGTGAGCAGTAGAGCACGGGGAGCTTGGCTTCGCGAAAGTCCTTCTCGCGTTCCTGGCGTATGTCGTTGGGGACCTGCGCCGTGTGCTCGCGGGCCTGGATCCCGTGCAGATCTGCTGCGACGCTGCGGTAGAACTGGACGAAGAAGGGGTTGACCTGTCCGCCCGCGCTCGACCGTCGTGGCATGCGGATCAGATCGTGGAAGGGCTCCGACCCGTCTCCGGCGATCCATCGCATCGCATCGGCGGGCACCTGGTATCCAGGCACCCGGGTCTCGTCGCGGGGCTCGTCCACCACCTCTACCAGGCCTGCCACCCGTAACGCGTCGAACAACTGCCGTATGACCTCTTCGGTGTCCACCAGAGAGAGCTTGTCTGCATAGTCGGGGAATGTGCCTGCGCGGCGCAGGTAAAGGCCAAACCCGCTTCGGCCTGACAGGAACAGGTTGCCTCTGTAGTCATCTGGGGCCCTTGCCCGCGGGTAGACCACTGACGAGTGCACCATCTCTTCATCTTCATCGATTGCCCACGGATCAACGAGCCGCTGGCTGCTGCGCTGCTGGATCTGTTCCTGGTAGATCTCGTCAAGATAGTTGACCCGGATCACCAGCTCGCGTCGCAGGTAGTCGAGCAGCACCCTGGACACGCTCTCGCGCTGGGCAGGCGTCGCCGCTGCCAGGGCGGGGTGCTTCCCTTGCCACTCACGCTCACTGGCGCACAGCTCATCCAGCGAGATGTAGTCGATCCGGAGCAGCCCGCATTGCTCCAGGTTTGGGGCCGTGACGCGCCACCCGCGCCGCAGGTCCTGATAGACGCGATAGGCCAGGACCTCGCGCAGCGCGCGGTCGGTCTCTGTCCGCTGCTTGAACCTGACCGAGGGATCGATCGCGTACAGCTCCACCGGCAGGTCGAGCGCCTGAAAGACGCGCTCGGCCAGAACCGCGTGCTCAAGCCCACCTGGTCCCGCACCGCTCACAGCGCGATAGATCCCAGAGCGCAACAGACCGACTTCGACAAAGTCGTTGAAATGCCCGGCCTGCAAGGAGGCATCCTGCCGGTTGTCGGTGAAGCTCAACAGCTTTCTCGCCTTACAGTCCAGCGCATCGTCGCGGCGCAAGGCACGGAGCGCGGATAGGCTGAGCACCGTTGTCGACGTACTCCGTCCTTCTGAAGACAGGGTGGCCAGTTTGGCAAAGTCAGATCGCTGGCGAGGACCATAGGCGACGCCGCAGTTCAGGCAAAAGGGAAACGGGGCTTTGACGAACGTGTAGCTGTCCCCGTCCGCAGCCTGCGCCCCGAGGCCGTTCAGACGCACCTGGGCCGGCAGCCTGCTGCGATAGTGGCGTTTGACGCGCAGCCCGTTCCTGTGCGTCTCGAGCCAGTCCTCGGGCAGGAGCTCCATCATCGTTCCCAGGTCGTCTGGCCAGGGGGTGTCCGGGTTGTAGTAGAGGAAACCGCATTCTTCGTCGTCCTCGTTGGCCTGATCGCGCAGCTCGCGTCGTGTGAACGCCCCTTCGCCCTCAGCGAGGCCCGCCTTGCGTCGCACGACATAGTATTCCTGGCCACACTCCCGGCAGAAAGCAAGCGGCAGGAGTACCCGCTCACGCCCGCCCGGGACGTACTGCTGCCCACTCAAGGTGATGTAGCGCTGATCGGGCACCTCCAACGAGGCATACACTGTATCGCCACGACCGATGAACTGGTGCAGGCGGAACGCAAAGACGGGGAACTCTGTCTCCGGGTCCGAGACGTCGTACCCGGCAAGCAGACCCTGTTGGATCGCATCTGTGCAACGTGCCATGGGTACGCCGGTCAGTTCGGCCAGCTTGCTGGCTGCACCATCACCGCCGGTGATGCTGATCGGCGTCACGCGACGCAGGCGACCGCTGTCCGGCTCTGGCTCGAGGCCAAACGTCGGCTCGATCCAGACGGAGAGCGGGTCCTGGCAGAAGGCATCGTACTCGTCTGGAGGTTTGCGCTGCGCATCCCGGATGCGGTCTGCAAGTGCAGTGACGAACCCTACCTCTGCCAGATCCTGCTCTGGCGTTGCACGCCGCAACGTCTCCCCGATCACGCGTTCGGGTTTCACCTCCGCGCCGAGCAACCTGGAGGCGACTCGCGCGATCTCGCGCTGCTGGTCGGCAAAGCTTCCACCCTCGGCCAAGGTCGCCGAGGTGCCGATGCACTGCAGATCTGGATTCCCGCAGGCCTCCCGGACACGCCGCACGAGCATGGCCACGTCGGCGCCCTGACGCCCTCTGTAGGTGTGCAGTTCGTCGAGCACCAGGAACTGTAAGTCCTCCGCCGCCCGGACCAGGTTCCTCTCGTGTGGCCGGGTCATCAGCAGTTCCAGCATGACATAGTTTGTCAGGAGGATGTCCGGCGGATTGGCAATGATGGCCTGCTTTTGCTCGTCCGTCTCTTGCCCCGTGTATCGCTCAAAGGTGACGGGTGGGCGTCCGGGCGGCAAGCCATTGCGAAGGAACTTGTCCAGCTCGTTGAGCTGGCTGTTGGCCAATGCGTTCATCGGGTAGACAATGATCGCCTGTATGCCCTTGCCACTGCCGCGGCGCAGCACGTGGTCCACGATCGGGATGATGTAGGCCAGGCTCTTGCCCGAACCGGTCCCCGTGGTGAGGACATAGCTGTCACCCGATTTGGCTGCCTCGATCGCCTGTGTCTGGTGCCGGTGTAGCCTGAGCGGCTTACTGGGTTCCTTCTCTTTCTTGATGCGAAAGATGGCCCTACACTGCTCGTGCAGGACACCATCCGCAACCAGGTCGTCGATCCACGCGCCGGGTGCAAAGCTGGGGTTCAGCTGGATGAGGGGATCGGGCCAGAGTGCGCCTTGCTGGAGTTGCTCGTCTACGTATCGCCGGATGCGGGGATCCTGGATCTGGATAAAGCTGCTGACATAGCTGGCATAGTCGCCGATAAGCCGATCACGAAGGGCAAAGACATCCACAGTAGGCTCCTAGCAGAACTTTGCGGAGAGATCTGCAGGATCTCTGGCGAGCGGAACAACAGCAAAGCAAGCAGATGAGAAACCCCGTCACATCGGGTCTTGACGGCGGGCGGGCTTGTGTGCTACGAGGGTGTCGCGTTGCCCCGGTCATTGGTACTTACAGGATACCACACGGAGCGAAGGCTGTCAAAAGGATACGCGCCTTGCCCCACTCAGGCGTGCTGTTCCAGCACCTCTAGGAACTTGGGGTCATATTCCTCTGTGGTGTGATTGATATTCCATAGCCCCGAATGACCGATCCCATCATTGGCTGCCCAGCCACCCAGCCAGGCATTGCTTGGCGGGTCGATGGGACCATCCTGATGGTTGTGATTGCTGAGGAGGGCAATGGAATTGCGCTCGATGTACCCTCGAAGACTCTCAGGGCCTGGAGTGTCGTCAACACCAACCCATAGAACGGACATTCCTCTGATGTGCTCGCTGACTGCCTGCTCGAGAGGGCATTCGCAATCGCGTAGCGCCTTTTCCGCGCTCTGTCCCACACCCCACTGTCCAGCGACTGAATCAGGCCAGTCATCCCTTCGAATCAGTGCAGTACCAACGTGCAAGCGGAACACCGAGCCACGGTGATTGCCACCTCCTTCGTTCTGTCCACGGACAACGCCTCGATGAGTTCGTAGTCGTCCCCATAGCGTCGACCTGCTCCTAGCCTTCAGACCGTGAGTGCCCACCCTGACCACTCGCAAGCCGCTCCCCGATGTTGTTCGTTCCTCTCCTGGCTCGAAGACAAAGTACACTCCACGCTCCGGCCAGTCCATCCGGCCATCTGCTTCTCCCAGAGCACGCTTTCCTCCCACCTTGGTCTCTATCCTGGCCAGTATCTCATAGAGGCGCTGGACATCGCGCAGTCGTGCACTGACCTGCGACCCGGCAGGGGGAGTATGTGGCCCAATTGGTGTAGACTGATCCGCAGCGGGTTGTTGCGCTCTAATCGACGCCGGCTGGGGCCTCTCAGGAGTAGGTGTGACGCGCTTCTGGGCCTTCCGTCGGCGCCACTCCCAGATGGCCCACTGCGCGAGGGTTGCCGTTGGTGGGGGCTGGCAGCCGCGAGTGACAACCACCCAGTGATACTCGTCAAGCAGCTTGACCAGGGTTGAGTCAGGCCGGCCCACGAGCTCTGGCAGCTCATCGAGGCTGTGTCCGTTCCGCTTGCAGGCTGCGGCCAGCTCGGCGATGTGGGCACGCAGTCGGCGCAGATACCTGCGGTACGCTGCTGGAGAGCCATCCAAGCTGAAGTGGATGCGGATCGCCTCATCCCAGGGTGGAAGCGAATCTGGTCGGAGAGCGAACAGGATCTTGGAGGCGCCGGTGGGGCCTACTCTCACGGTCACCTGCCGGGCGTCCCTGTTGTGTCTTGAGGCAATGCGATCGATCAGCCGCCCATATGCGACGCACGATGACTCTAGCTCCGCACCCGATAGATCGTGGAGCGGCTTACCAGGCGGTGGAAGCAGCTCGCTCGACTGCTCGTACCACTGCTTGATCTGGTCACCTGCCAGGTCATAATACGCCTTCGCGAACTGCCTGCATCCCCATTGGTTTAGCCACTCAAGGAGTTCCGTGCGATGCCGAGACTGCGTGAGATCCAGTTCGGGGCTCGTGGCCTGCAGAAAGTGAAGATACGAGCTGTCATAGTCCGTCATCTGGCTGTAGATGTGGCAGGCAAACGCAAGCTCATATAGTTTCACAAGGGACTCCGTTCTCCTGGCAGTTTACTCTTTCCCAACCCAGACCAAAATGCCGCGATAGTAGACCGAAGCTCAGGCACTCTTCGTACCGTCGGGCATAGTCGCGCCCTCAAATGACTTCGCCTGAGCAAGTTGCTCATCGGTCGTCTTGGTCTCGTTCAGTTTGGCCCCGCGCAGGTCGGCCCTGCTCAGGTCGGCCCCGGTCAGGTCGGCCCCGCGCAGGTTAGCCTCGATCAGGGTGGCCCAGCGCAGGACGCGGCCGATCGGTCAGGCTTCACTCGCGCGGCGGGTGCGGGAAAGAACCTTCGTCACAAGACACCCTGGAAGCGCGTGTAGCCGCCGATTTCCTGCGGCGATTGCCGTGTCGGGTGAAGCGCTTGTTGGGCGGCGGCACGACATCACCTCTATCTCAACTTGTCCTAGAGTCGAGTCAGCCCAACTTCTCCACAATGAGAAGAAAGTCTACTTGTGTTTTTGGAAACCAAGAGACGTTTGGGATTATCGCCACAACTTCGCCCGCCAAGCTATTCAGGAATTGCTCTAGCTTACTCTGCTCACTTGTCATTCTGATATCGAATCGGTGCACCCTGTATTTCATCTTCCTAACTCCTTTCATGGATTCTCCCTTTGACCTGCGCTGCTGCCCAACTCTCGTTGCACCCGCAGCACGTCGTGGCCCAGGGTGTCGTCATCGTACAGCCCGGCACGGCTCAGCAGCGCGACCAGGTGCGCGATCGTCGCCTCGGTGTACTCGAGCTGTGTCACATGCTGCTCGATCAGTTCGTCGTGGTCCTCGGGCATAGGTGTCCCATCTGTGCCGGTGTGTGGGGCGATGGTCAAGGTGCATAACACACCTTTGCTCCAGCACGCCGTATCCCCGCACCCGTAGGGCAAAGGCTAGCGATCTTGGGCTTCCGCCGCTCACCTTGCGCCCCGGCGCTGATGAGGGCGCCTAGCCATCCCCCGCCACCCTCCCCGCCATCTCCGCAGCCATCGAGCACAGCGCGTCTGCAAGGTGGCGCACCTCGTTGAGGTAGATGCGCACGACGTCGGGCCCACCCGCACGGCTGATCAGGATGTGCAGAGCGATGGCGTCCGGCTGGCCTCCGGAAGGAACCCTTTATGCCCCCTGTTTGCTGTCGTGGACCGCCGGCCAGCGCCGGGATCTCTAGGGTCCTTGTTCCATAATCACCACCTCGCAGTCGCACAGTTCGCGGAACTGCTCGGGGTCGGCACTCCGGATGTGCATGGGCACGGCCACTCTTGGCCCAATGTCCGCCGCTGCCCTCGCTGCCTCTTCAACGTCCATGGTGTAGGTGCCCCCTATGGGGAGCAAGGCCACGTCACACTCGATACCGGCCATCTCGGGGATGTGGTCCGTATCGCCCGCAAAGTAGAGCCGTTCTCCATTCCAGGTCACTACGAATCCGAGGTTCCCGTCCGCCTTGGGATGGAAGGACTTGGCGATATTGTAGGCGGGCACGGTCTCGATCCGTACTTCTCCAACCGTGGTCTGCTCCCCGGGCTGCAGCGCACGCACCTCTCCCTCTATGCCTTCCATCTTGCCCAGCCTCTCCGCCACCCGGTGGCTGGTGACAATGACTGTCTCGGGCACGCTGATCTGCTCCAGGATGCGCGGCGCAAAGTGGTCGTCGTGTTCGTGGCTGATCAGGATGATGTCCGCCAGAGGCGGCCCGGCTCCCAGGCTGGTGGGATCGATATAGATCGCCGGAGGCCCGTCGAGCAGGAAACTGGCATGCCCCAACCAGGTCAGGCGCGCAAGGAGGCCGGGCATCTCGGGTGTGAGGGCAGGCGCGGCGGCGGGCGTCTGCGTGGGCGCCGCGGCTTCCGTCGGGGTTGCCGCTGGCGGCTGAGGGGATGCCGTGGCGGTGTGGGCCGGTCCAGCGGCTGGCGTTTGGGTGGGCTCGATGATCTGTGGTATCATAGGAGCGGGACGGGTCTCTCTCTGGACCCCACAGCAGCAAACGAGGAGACGCCGATTCTGCGTTCAGCGGCCCTCTGGTTGCACATAGTCCTGCAGGACGATGAGTTCCAGCACTTGGTCCAGCCGTGTCAGGAACCGGTCGTTGGTGACAAAGGCCGTTGCGCCGTGGACCAGGGCGGTGGCAACCTGGAGCGCGTCGGCCGGCCGGATGCGGTACCGGGCCCGGAGTTGTGCTGCCCGACGGGCCGCCTGGCGAGTTGCATCTGCCAGCACCAGGTGCGGAAAGTTCGCCAGCAACGCCTCGTACGCACGGGCTACCGCCGGACGGTTCAGTTGCCAGGAGCGGGCCGTCAGCTCCATGAGGGTGATCGTTGAGGTGATGGCCGTCCACCGTCCTGCTTCCACCCCAGCCAGCACTTCCTGTGTCAGGGATAGGTAACGGGGGTGCGCCTCCAGGTGATAGATAAAGAGCGATGTATCCAGGCCGATAACGGCGTGTGCGCCTAGCTGTCCGCTGAGCTGTCCCACGCGTCCCGCTCCTCCTTGAGATAGGCTGTCGTATCCACACCTTCCCACACCTCTCGATGCAGGCCGGCCAGGCGCGTGGCATAGCTTTCTGGCTGGGGGAGCAGGATCAACAGCCCGTCCTGGATATCGACGAGCAAACGGTCCCCGCTCTGGATGTTCAGACGCTCGCGGGCAATGCGGGGTACGGATATCTGGTGGCGACTGCTGACTTTGACACTCACAGGCTCAGGCATCGATCCCTCCTGGCTAAGCAATTCCTCAGTTTTGCTTAGTATAGCACGGGATGACCGCACAAGCAAGGGGTATCCTGATCGATGGGAAACGCGATCGAGAGCGTAGGACAGATCACCCCTGAGTGGCTCACCGCCGTGCTCCGCGAACACGGGACGCTCGCGCGGGGGAGGGTGGAGAGCGTGAGGCCAGGCACGTTTATGATGGCGACGGAATGGGAGCCAGAAACCAGACGGCGCCTGGAGCAGGGGCTTCTCCGGCGAACCTATGGGCGGCTACTCGCGCACGGTGTTCGGGACTACCAGTCTACTTGGGACAGCGTAGAAAGACCGAGCAACGCCGCGCGAAACGTCACGCCCAGGGTCGGCATACCGGCTCTGTCTCATCAGGCGCTAGGCAGGCTGCTTGAAGGTGGCCCTGTAGATGCGGGGCTCGAGGTCCCATCTCCCAAACCCAGGGTACGCCTGGTACCCGTCCGGGTTCAGGCCGACAAGCTCCCAGCCATCGGAACCGTAGGCCTCGAGAATGGCTTGCAGCCCGACGATGATAGTCCCATCAGCGTACTGTAGCACTCAGTCCTTGTGTGTCTTGCGGTCATAGTGGATCGCGATCGTGAGGTGTTTCCATTTGGCCATCGTGCCTCCATTCTGCCGCGGCCTAGCCACCCTACACTTTGTCATTGCGAGCGACCGTAGGGAGCGACACTTGCACCGCGCTGCGGATGCAGTGCAGGTGAGCAATCCCAAGCTATCGTAGAAGGCCCAAATCTGGTTTGCGATTTGACTTGGAGATTGCTTCCAGCAAGAGGCGCTGGATGCTGCGCGATCAGGCGCAAAATGCGCGCCTTCGCAATGACAGAGATGAAACTGTAGGGTAGCTAGTGCCGCGGCTCTGCTCAGAACGTCGCTCGTGAAAGATTCTGATGAGTAGCGTCGCCTTGAGAAAGGCGACCTACCACAGGTGGTTTTTGAGCCCGATGCTGTGCCCTCGTGATACCACAGGCGCCGTCAGAGCTCAACACGAGATTTTACTTTTCGTCCAAAGTGTCGTATAATCAGGAACCGTTGACCCAGAACAGACCGGGGAAGTCGGTGCGAGTCCGATGCTGTGGCGCAACTGTGACCTCTGCGAGGAACCCAGAGACCTGTTCGTTGTACCTCTTGCGCCCTGCGAGATGCAGCGGTCTGGCCGATCTCAGTCGGCGGGTGTCGCTGTTTTTTGTCTTTGAGTCCATCGAGCAACGCAAAAGGAGAGACGGTCCATGGATCTGAAAGAGATTTACGAGGGCGTGATCAGCGGGAATCAAAAGGTCGTATCCGAGGGGGTCCAGGCCGCCCTGAAGGCAGGCGTGACCCCGCCGACGCTGCTGTTTGACTATTTGATCCCGGCGATGAGCGAGGTCGGCGAGCGGTTTGAGCGCAACGAGTTCTATGTGCCCGAGATGCTCATCGCTGCCCGAGCGATGCAAGGGGGCATGGCGCACCTCAAACCCCTCCTGGTGGAGAGCGGCGTGGAGCCGATCGGCCGGGTGGCGATCGGCACGGTCAAGGGTGACTTGCACGACATCGGCAAGAACCTGGTGTCCATGATGCTGGAGGGCGCTGGCTTTGAGCTGGTCGACTTGGGCGTGGACGCAGCTCCGGAAAAGTTCGTTCAGGTGGTCCGGGATGGCATCGACGCGATCGCCATGTCCGCGCTGCTGACCACGACGATGCCTTCGATGAAGACGACCATCGACGCACTGGTCGAGGCGGGACTGCGCGACAAGGTCAAGATCCTGATCGGCGGCGCACCGGTGACTCAAGCGTATGCGGACCAGATCGGTGCCGACGGGTACGCGCCCGATGCCAGCAGCGCGGCCCGCATGGCCAAGGAGCTCCTCGGCGTCTAGTCGATCGCCAGGGGCCCCGGCAGGGCTTGGGAGACGACCCGATCGCTCGCGCGTGCGCGTCCTCCTTGGCGATCGCTTACCGAGGGGAAGGGACGGCGATCCGCCAGCGACCTGCGCGTGAACTGTCGTGTTCCCCAATGGAAGAAGAGAACGTGGAAAGCAGGGCGGCCCAAAGGGCCGCCCTGCTTTTAGTTTCCAGAGCTTTGCACGGAACCGCGGTTTTCTCCCCAGGGACCTCTACGGCTTATCCTTGCCCACTGCGCGTGCGAACGGCCTGCTTGATCAGGCGGCGCATATCCGATGGCAGGCTCAGGGTACGGGCGTTGGAGTCCTTGCGCCCCTTGACCATCGCCGCGACCTTTTTGCAGATGTCTTGCACGTCATAGTCGTCGCCTGCCAGGGCACAGAGCTTGGCGACGACCCTTTTCTCCTCGCTGGTCGGCTTGTATCCGTCCTGGATCTCGGTTTCGGCCATCACAAAGAGCATCTGTCTCTCGGCGCCGCTCAGCGTCTCCAGGCCTCCGCCCAACAGCCAATCGATCTTGCTCGGGGCAAACAAGCGGCGTTCTTTTGGGTGGACCATGTTCTTCTCCTTGCAGGTCGATTCCGGCGCATAGGGATGCGCCAACTATGGCTCGGTATGTGCTTGGCGGCGATACGGTCACTGCAAGACCAGCGCATAGGGATGCGCCGGCCACAGCTCAGTGCGCCGGCCACAGCTCAGTGCGCCGGCCACAGCTCAGTGCGCCGGCTGCGGTCCAGCATCAGCCTGCCTGTGACGGTAGGCGCGGCCACGCGCGGCGCTCAGCCCGCTGAGCCTGTCCCGCCCCGCAGGTAGCGCAGGGCAGACTCGGCGAGGAGCGCCGTGCCAATAGGGAGCGCGCTTTCGTCGACGTCAAAGTTCGCGTCGTGATGGTTGCGCAGGGGCTGTCCGGGAAAACCGCCTCCCAGGCGCAGGTAGCAGCCGGGCACGTCGCGGGCGAGCACGCTGAAATCCTCGCCCCCCATCACCGGTACAGCCGGCTTTACCGCATCAGCGCCGAGCAGATCGACGGCGACCTGGCCCACAAACTTGGTCAGTTCCGGGTCGTTCCAGGTCACCTGGTAGTGCTTGCTGAACCAGACCTCCACGTCTCCCCCCAGCGCGCGCACGATGTCCAGAGCGCGTACCACCTCACCCTTGAGCTGTTCGAACGTCTCGCGGCGCAGGCTGCGCAGCGTACCCAGGATGTCCACGTGTTCGGGGATGATGTTGTCCCGGTTGCCGCCGTGGATGCTGCCCACGGTGACCACCACCGGCTCCAGGGGGTCGATCCGCCTGGAGACGATGGTTTGCAGGGCCAGGATGGCCTGTGCGGTGAGGACGATGGGATCGACGGTGTGATGCGGCAAGGCGCCGTGCCCTCCGCGACCGTGTATGCGGGCCCCAAAGCGTCCGGCGGCGGCCATCTGCGGGCCTGGAGAGATGCCCACCTGGCCCGCGGGCACCTCGGACCAGATGTGCAGCCCCAGGACCGCGTCCACGCCTTGCATTGCCCCGTCTTCCACCATACGCTCGGCCCCGCTCAACTGCTCTTCGTCGGGCCCTTCTTCGGAGGGCTGGAAGAGAAGCCGCACCTCCCCGCGCTCGGGAGGGGTCTCGGCGAGGAGCCTGGCTGCGCCGAGAAGGCAGGCGACGTGCGCGTCGTGGCCGCAGGCGTGCATCACGCCCGGGACGCTGGAGGCGAAGGGCAGGCCGGTCTCTTCTTGCACAGGCAGAGCATCCATATCGGCGCGCAGGGCCACCACCGGCGGCCCACTCCCAATCCGCCCGACCACTCCAGTCTTGCCCACGCCGGTCTGCACCGCGATGCCCATCCCGCGCAGTTCCCGGGCCACAAAGCGAGCGGTCTCGAATTCCTGGAAGGAGAGTTCAGGGTGTTGGTGGATGTGACGACGCCAGCAGACGATCTGATCGGCGATGGACTGGGCTCGGTCGAGCATCGTACTTTCCTTGTGAGCGGCGATCGGTCCAGCGGCGCAGGGCCTTGGATCCGCACGATCGGTTATGTACAGGCAACCATTTTTATTATACCACATGTTCGCGATCAGGTAAACAACGGTCCAAAGTTCTGTTGTAGTGTGCGGTCAGACGTGGTACAATGGTCCCACCACGTGGTACAATGGTCCCACCACGTGGTACAATGGCCCCATCAACCAGGAGCAAGGAGGGGCGGAACGATGCCACTGCGGATAGACACCGATCAGGTCCAGGCGTGGGCCCGCGAGGCGGGCGAGATCGCCAGGGGGTATTTCGACCACCTGGAGGTGGACCTCAAGGCAGACCAGACGTTCGTCACCCAGGCCGATCGCGAGATCGAGGCCCTGCTCAGCGAGCGCATCCGCGCCGCTTACCCCGGCCACGGGTTGATCGCCGAGGAAGGGGCGCGCGCGAGCGCCTCGCGGGAAGAGGTTCTGTGGGCGGTGGATCCCATCGACGGCACGCGGGCCTTTGTGCAAGGGCTGCCCGGCTGGGGCATCACCCTCGGCGTGCTCTATCGAGGGCGCCCGGCCTGGGGCATGTTCTACATGCCGCTGCTCGACGACTGGACGTACACCCAAGGGGCAGAGGGGGTGGTTTGGAATGGGCGCGAGCTGCGCGACACGCTGCGCAGCGAATGGGACGAGCAGTCCTTTGTGGCCATCTCGTCCAGCGCGCACACTCGCTACGAGATCGGCGTCGAGCGGATCCGGGCGCTGGGCAGTATGTCGGCGAACATGGTCTACACGGCGCGCGGGTCGGCGCTGGGGTGCTTTATGGAGAAGGGGTACCTGTGGGACCTGGTCGCCGGGGCGGCGATCCTCACCCGCATGGGAGGGAGGCTGGAGTACCTGTCCGGGCAGGCGGTCGATTGGGACGCGCTGTCGGATGGGCGGGTGACTCCCGAGCCGGTCCTCGCCGGGCACCCGGAGATGATCCAGCGCATGCGGGGGTCGATCTGCCCAAAGCCCAATCTTGGATGAACCGCCAAGGCGCGGAGGACGCCAAGGAAAGCGGGGTCGTAGGTCGCGTTTCGATACGCGACGCGGGTTGCGGCTGGATGAACCGCCAAGGCGCGGAGGACGCCAAGGAAAGCGGGGTCGTAGGTCGCGTTTCCCGCAGGGTGCGGACGTGCCGCCATACGCGACGAGGGGCGCGGCACGTAGGGATACGTGCCCTACGCGGCACCGGATGAACCGCCAAGACGCGGAGGACGCCAAGGGGAGAGGGATCTGGTGGCCTATGGCATGTCGCTCGACAAGCACGTAGAAGGGTGTTATCATGAATAGAGGGTAGATCTGCGTTGTCCCCGAGTCTCGCACCAGGAAGCAGCCAAAGGGAAGGACGAGATGAAAACACATACCTCATGGCTCAAGGGCTTGCTGCTGCTGGCACTGTTCTTGCCGGGCACGGGAGAACGCGCTCCCGCAGCGCTGCTAGAGGCGGCGCTCCCCCCTGCGCCGCACGCGACGTTGGCCCAGCTCCCCGACAGCTCGGGGCAACCCGTGCCTTCAGAGAGCATTGCCTCGCTTATGTCCAAAGGTCCTGTCCTGAGCGAAACCAGCGGAACCGGCGAGCGGCTGATAGGCGAGGCCGATGTCAGTTCACCACTCAACCCTACCGGCAACCAGGCGCAGCGCGACGCGCCCGTGCCTTACTCTGTGGGGCAGGTCGACGAGCGCACCGCTGCCAGCCCTGGGCGAGATGGAGCGGACGCGATTGTCTCGATGGGAAACCCGGCGGCTGCCTACTGCAGGGACTTGGGGTACCCGTATGGGATCGTAGAGGACCGCGGGCAGAGAGGTGTTTGCACCATGCCCGACGGCACAGTGTGCGATGCCTGGGAGTTTCTCCAAGGCAAGTGCGGGCAGCGCTACTCTTACTGCGCCCGGCAAGGCTACGGTATCCGAACTGTAAAGGATGGCCGAGATCCTTTCTCGCCAGAGCACGCCGTGTGCGTCGCGCGCGAGGGAACAGTTGTGGGTTCTGTGGCAGAGCTTTCGCGGCTGAGTGAAAAGGCGACCGGGTGTGGTGGTGACACCGTTTCAGAAGTAGCCTCCACGTCCACCGGTG
>JADHXD010000014.1 GCA_016783145.1 Anaerolineae bacterium | reverse complement strand
GCGACCTCGACATTCAGGAAATCGCCGAGCACAGCCGGGGACACGGGGCTCCAGAGGTTGTGTTCTCGATAGAAGTGGTTCATCCCCTGGGCGATCGCCTCCAGATCGGGATGTCGGGCTTCCCTCACCTCGAGTTCCGGCTGGAGCTTGGGCGCTGACCGCAGCATCGGCACGACGCCGCCCTGGATAGACCGGGTCGCTACGAATGAATAGGCCCCAATCAGGCCCATGCTGATGTTCCCCTCGGTGACCGCAGCGTAGAGCAGTGCGTCGCTTCCCCAGGCTTTGTCGACGACCCCGATGCCATAGTCCGCCATGCCGCGAGCGACCCCTCTTCGACGGTAGCGCCGATCTACCGTCAGGTTAGAGACGTACAGGGCCTGAGATATGTGCCCCTCCCACTGCACCCGGTGCAGGTCCCCGAAGGCCATGCCGATTAGAGACGCGCCCGACTCGGCCACAACGCCATGCAGCTCGGTGGAAAACGCCCTGTGGACCGCAACTACATCCGACAGATAGTCGTAGGCAAAGCTCGTAGGTGCGGTAGACGGGTTCCCCTCGATGAGCGCACGCAGCGCTGGACCATCGCCTGGCACGATCGACCGAAACTGGACTGTGGCATCCATTGTCACCCCTCACGCGTTCAGTGCCGCGTCCGGTCGCCGTGCTCGGTGGCTCGGGACGCGTTTAGCCAATGATCCCTCTGGTGAACAAGTAGACAAAGATGATGGCGATGATCGCGGCGAGCACAATGACCCCTCGAATAGACCACTCTATGTTCGTGAAGAGCTGGTTGCGCTCCGGCTCGGGTTCATCCTGCTGTACCTGCCACTCGGGCTGGCCAGGGTCGCGTCCCCCTGCCTGGCGAAGGAGTTGTGCCGCTCTATCTCTGTCTCCGGCAGACAGAGCCTGCGACGCCTCTCTGAGCAGCTCCTGGGCATCAGGGTCGCGCATCTCTGAGAAGGACCGGCCCGCGATCGCGTCGGGCGGTGCCTGCACATCCTCACGGATGGCTGGAAACAAGCGCCTATCCGCTTTCTGATCGACGCTCGCGCCCCCTGGCGGTCGCAGGCCCGATGTCCGGCGACGTGAGCGGCGCTTTCCCCTCCCCGAGAACCATGAAAACCCCCAGATGACCACCACAGTTGCCACGACCCATACCACGGGGATGACGAACTTGGCCAAACCGCCATCCATGCCTCCGTCCTCCTTTCCAGGGCGCCCGGCCTACCGCGCGCACCCCCAATCCAGCCGGTGACTCATTCGCTGAACCCACGGGCAAGGGCTACGGGCCGGCTTGCCCTGCTCCGCGGCCATACTCCTCGATCTTGAGCAAGAGCCGCGACGACAGCACCTCGCTCGCTTCCCCCAGTGCTCGATGGATCTCTATCGCCTCATCCCGGTAGCGTGCGATCCGGACCTCTGTCCAGTGAGGCGGTGGAGGCTGCAGGTTGGTGATCCGGTCGGCCAGCTTGACCATCCACACCTCTCTCCTCTGCTGCCTGATCCGCCTCAAGCTGTCGTTCATCCGCAGGTGCTTTGGGATACTCGGGTCCTTGCTCAACGCACGCACCGCGTCAGCCACAGCCCTCCCGAATTCTTCCACCAACTGCGCATAGGTCACGCTCGTGTCCTCTAGGACATCGTGCAAGAGTGCGCACTGTAGCGCCAGATCCTCGTCGTGGCCCCTCTCTGCGCTCAGCGCAGCCAGGACCTCCATGCTCACCAGGCTCACGTGCGTGACATAGGGCAGGTCGGTCCCCGGAACCGTCTGTCCGCGGTGAGCGCGTGCTGCGAACAGGTAGGCCTTGACATAGAGATCTTGCGACCAACCACCTTGCCTCAAGGGCCTTTCCTCCCCTGTGTGCGACTCACGGGCCCTCCTGGGCACCCAGATCCAGCGGGTGCAGGCCGGACCGCCGGTCGGCTATCGTGTTCCACGTTTGTCCGTGATATAATGGGCGCAGCGTCTGTATATGGGCAGTAAGCGGGCAGAGGCGAGTGCCCGGTGGACTCGCTGAATGGGGAGGAGGAAGCCACAATGGACTGGTTCTTGGTTCTGGGCTGGGGTTCAGCTATCGGAATTGCCATTTTCCTCATGGGATGGGTTGCCCCCAGGAGGTCGATCTCGAGTACTCGCCTGGTACCCCTTGGCCCCATCCCGTCACGCTGGTGATCTCGGACACGAAAGCGGCAGCCGGCGAGCCCTCGTGCTGACACGCTCCCAAGGCATCTCTAGGTGGTGCCGTCGTCGTGCAGCAAGTCGCCGTGGGTGAAGGTCAGGTGCGGCGTACAGTGGTTGGCCATCAGCGGGCGACGTTGCGCCAACATGGCCATCGCATCCTCGTTGGGCCACCGTGGATTGAGGATCTCAAAGTAGCTGACATAGTCGGTACCTTTGAGCTCACTCTTGTCCTCCCCCTGGAAGTACGGAAAGGTCGAGGGATCCCGCGCCCAGGGCACGACCCGTTCGTAGGCCAGGCGCAGCGTACGTCCATTGGGTGCGACATAGTCATAGAGATCGACGCCGTTAACACGCGCGATCTCGGCGGCAATGGTCTGGGGCATCAGCGAAAAGTGCGTGTACCAGATACCCCGCTCACCCACGCCGTTGTTGCGGTGCACCTCGTGCGCCAGGTGCCCGTCCTCGGCGATCTGGTGCTCGATGAACGCTTCCCAACGGTCGACACCTCGACCAAACCACGTCGCATCGCCCAGCCAGGCCGCGCTGGCAAGCACGAGCACCAGCCCCCAGTTGCCCCAGTTGTTCGCACGATCCATCGTATTCATCGGCAACGCCTTCTTGCGAACAAAGGTACGGAACGCCTCCTGTCGCTCAGCGGGCCAGCCGTCGAATCCCACAATCAGATCCGCAGCCAGGATCAGCGCCGGAAAGTGATAGCTGAACGACAACTTGGAGTCATCCTCCGTGCGCAGGTTCTGCAGCCCGGCCCAGGCGTCGATCAGACGGGCAGCCGCCTCGGCAGAACGGACCTCATCAGTCATACGGTAGTGGAGGGCAAACGTGTAGGCCAGATTGGCGTCTTCCTGCAGGCCGCGCTTGGACGTGGTATGACCCTGCGCATCGCGATAGTAGCCAGGGACGTACCACGTCTCGGGGACGTGGGGCTGGTAGTTGGTCCTGGACGCGGCTACCTGGCGGATCTTCCAGAACGCGGAAAAGGTCGGTTCGACGCGGTCTGCGATTCGCTGCCGAAGCGTACGCAGCCGTTGGTCGGAAAGGAACACCGTCCCCAAGGAGCCGTTCCCGCCGGCCTCGGGAGAGGGTCGGACCGGACTCGCCTCAGAGGTCTGCGGGATAGGAGATGGCTGCCGGGTTGAGGCCTTGCGGCAGGCAGAGAGCAGCCATCCCACTGAGGCCGGGCCGGAAAGGCGCAGAAAGCCCTGCCGGGAAACGCGTGCCGGACGGCGGTCGCTCTTTTCTGTTTCTGTCATCGTTCAGTCTCTCTATACACAATCTCAGAGGAATCCCTGCGCAGAGATCCCCCTGGAAAACGCCTCGCCCACCTATCATACCCGAATCCGAGTATTATCGCAAGTGGCTTTTCTCGCATCCCTTCGGGTAAGCGTGTTCCAGTGCGTATCCCCCATTCTGCTGGACATTGAAGCCTTCGTTTTCGATCTACCAGCGCGGTCGTCCTCCTTGGTTGGCTAGGGCGAGAATGCTGTCTACCTTGACGTTGAGCTTGGGTGATGGCAAAGGTGTGGACTAGCCGAATGGCAAAGGGGCAAGGTTGCCGTTGGGATCACGTGTTGGAAGCAAGCAGGGAGACAACTCTCTGGCGTTGAACCCCTAGTTCCAGAGCCATTGGTGTCCCCAGACAGCGCCTCTATCGGACGGATGAGGTCTTCGGCCATCACAGCCACAAGACAAACAAGCCCTCCCCAGAAACACGTTTGACTTTGTGCTTACCAGTGATATACTAGCTTTCACAAGCTGAACTTGGCAGTGATCGGAGGGAACATCGCAGCCTACCTGACTTCTGCTGTCTTCTGAAGCCAGCTACTTGGTATCTGGGGACGGAAGATTTTGCCACACCTTTGAGCCCAAAAGGCCAATCTGGTGGTAGTCTGATAGCATCAAGCTATTGGATTTGCCCAAGGAGAGAGAGGGTACAGATCATGATAAACAGTGTGACCCGGTTTTCGTTTCCGACAACCATCTCGTTTGGCCCTGGCGCCATCCAGCAACTGCCAGACAATCTCTGTGAGGTCAACATCCACAAGCCTCTGGTGGTGACCGATGCGAACCTGAAAACCACCGATGTCTATGGCACGGCTACGGCCGTGCTAGAACGTTCAGCAACACCGTACGCCGTGTTCGCTGACGTCCGTCCCAATCCGCCTGTCGAGGACGTTGAGCGAGCGGTGGACGCATACCGCGCCAATGATTGTGACGGTGTTATCGGGCTCGGCGGCGGCAGTTCCCTGGATGCAGCCAAGGTAGTGCGGGTGCTGGTGGCCAACGAAGGGCCGTTAACCCGCTACGACATTCAGGTCGGGGGAAATGCACAGATTCAGGGACCGCTCCCGCCCATGATCGCCATTCCCACCACCGCGGGCACCGGCAGCGAGGTGGGGCGCTGCTCAGTGATCACCGATCCTTCCAGAGAAAAAAAGTTCCTGGTCTGCCATCCGACTATGATGCCGTCTATGGCCATACTCGATCCCGAACTGACGGTGGGGCTCCCGCCGCTGCTTACCGCCGCCACCGGAATGGATGCCTTTGTCCACTGTCTGGAATCGCTGACCGCTCCGATCTTTCATCCCATGTGCGATGCCATCGCCGAAAAGGGGATCGAGCTGGTGGTCCAGTATCTTGAACGGGCGGTCAAGCATCCCGGTGATATCGAGGCCCGCGGCTATATGATGCTGGCAGCCACGATGGGTGCGGTTGCGTTCCAAAAAGATCTGGGGGCCGCGCATTCCCTCTCCCACGCGCTCTCGACAGTCTGCGGCCTGCAGCACGGCCTGGCCAATGCCATCTGCATGGTGCCGGTGATGAAATTCAACCGCCAGGCAGCTGCTTCTCACTATGCCAGGGTGGCCCGGTGCTTTGGCATCCATACCTGTGACATGCCAGATCTTGACGCAGCCGACGAGGCCATCGCGGCGGTAGCCAATCTGAATCGCCGTATCGGCATACCCGGGTCACTGGCCGAGGTAGGTATCATGGAAGAGCAATTCCCCGAGTTGGCGGCAAAGGCGTTCGCCGACCCGTGCCACCAGACCAATCCGCGACCCTGTAGCAAAGAGGATTTGCTCATGCTCTACAGGGAGGCTCATAAGCAGCGGCTCTGATTCTGGCTACGCTCGAATTGGGTTCGCTTACGGATACCCAAGTGGACAATCCAGGAGAATGTACATCATGGCGAGTCTAGGGATGGATGAACTCAAAAGGCTGATCGATGAGGGACAGATCGACACCGTCCTGGCGGTTTTCCCCGACCATTACGGCCGCCTGGTTGGCAAACGGCTCACCGCTGTCCACTTTCTCGATAGCGAACACTTTTACTGTTGTGACTACCTTCTCTCGACCAGCATGGAAATGGATCCCCAACCAGGGTTTGAGATGGCCAGTTGGGAAAAGGGATATGGCGATCTGGTTTCCGTGCCCGACCTCGACACGCTGCGCCTCATTCCCTGGCTGCCCAAGACCGCCCTGGTGATGTGCGATCTGGAGCACGAAGGCGGCGAACCGGTGGTCCAGTCCCCGCGAACCATCCTCAAGGTACAGTGTGAGCGGCTCGCCCGGCGCGGCATAAAGGCCTACATGGGTTCGGAACTGGAATTTCATCTCTTTCGCGGGACGTTTTCGGATCTGAGGAAAAGTCATTATCAGGATCTGGAACCTTCTTCACCCTATCGGATCGATTACCACATCCTGGCTACCTCTTTTGATGAACCGTTGATTCGCGCGATACGCAACGGCATGCTGGGCGCCGGCGTGCCCATTGAGAGTAGCAAGGGCGAGTGCAGCAACGGCCAGCACGAGATCGGGCTTTACTATGCCGAGGCCCTCGAAATGGCCGACCGTCACATGATCTATAAGAACGGGACAAAAGAGATCGCAGCTCTGAACGATGCGGCCCTTACGTTCATGGCCAAGTACAGCGATGCGGAAGCCGGGTCGGGCTGCCACATCCACAGCAGTCTCTACGGCAGCCAGTCGGAAACCAACCTGTTTTGGGACGGTGGGGCCGGGGAGCCCAGTGACACTTTTCGGCATTTTCTAGGCGGTCTGCTGACGTTGTGCCGCGAGTTCTTTCTGTTTTACGCGCCCACCGTCAACTCGTACAAACGCTACTGTGCCGAGTCGTTTGCCCCTACCCGCATCGCCTGGGGCCGTGACAACCGCACCACCGGTTTTCGCATCGTCGGACACGAGCAGTCCTTCCGCGCGGAAAATCGCCTGCCCGGCGCCGATGCCAACCCCTATCTGGCCTTTGCAGCCACCATAGCCGCCGGCCTGTACGGCATCGACCACAAGATCGAACCGGCGGAAGAGTTTGTCGGCAATGCCTACACCGCCACGCACCTGCCCCGCGTGCCCACCAGCTTGACCCAAGCAGCCGATCTTTTCGACCGGTCTACCACAGCCCGATCCCTTCTTGGCGACCAGGTGGTCGATCACTATGTTCAATGTGCGCGGCTCGAACAGGCCAGCTATGATAGGGCCGTCACCGACTGGGAACTGAACCGCTATTTTGAACGGATATAGACTCAGCAGTGTTGCAGGTGCGAATACTGGCCAGTACGGCGTCAACGACTGGGTAGATCTGTCTCGACAAAAGCCCAGTCTCAGGGCAGAATAACTGCGTGGTATGGACACAGCAGGTAGGATATGAGAGCGCCAAGGAGGACAGCCTATGCGGGACACGATCGTCACCGTTGCTTCACTCCGTTCCGTCTTGATCGATCCCCTGCGCAACCTCGAACGTGTGACGCACGCCTGTCACGCGGCGCACGACGAGGGCGCGCGGATGGTTTTCCTGCCTGAGCTGATGCTCACCGGACACGGCGGGCATCGGCGGATGGCCGACAATGCCGAGCCGGTGCCCGACGGGCCGCTCTGCAAGGCAATCCGCGACCTGTCTGTCGAGCTGAACCTGTGCATCTGTGTGGGGCTGGCCCAGCTCGAGCACGGCATTGTCTACAACAGCATGGTCGTTTTCGACCGGGGAGCCTACCTGGGCTGCCAGCATAAGATCAACCTCTCTGGCGACGAGTACATCTACTTTGGGGCCGGAGAGCGCATCGCTGTGTTTGACATTGGCGAGATCCGCTTTGGGATCGTGATCTGCTATGACAATCACTTCCCCGAGCTCGCCCTCCTGCACAGCCTGAACCACGTCGACCTCATCCTGGCCCCCCACGCGGCGCGCACGGGGACGTGGCCTGACGAGCTGACGCCCGACTTGAGCGCGCAGATCATCCGCCGGCAGCAAGAGGGCTGGGAAAAGGTCCACCGAGCCCGCGCCTACGATCACAACGTCTATGTCCTGCTCAACAATGCCGTGGGACCGTCCACCGAGTGCCTGGAGGGGGTGGTCGCCAACCACGCGGGCACGGCGATGGGCGTCGACCCGCGGGGCGATGTTTTCTTGCGCACGTCGGCCTCGACCATCGAGGAAGAGATCGTGACCGTGACCCTGGAGGCGGAGAGAAGACAGCTAAACCACAATGTGACCCGCAATCGCCGCCCGTACACGCTCTTGCGGATGTTCGAGCGGGCGATCAATCAAGGGGAGGCATGTCATGATTGTTGATGCGCACACACACACGCCCAGATTCAAAGGCGAGATCCCCCCAGAGGAGATCCAACACAGCACCGTCTGGCGCCCGGATAGGGCGGTGAAAACCCCGGTGAACTGGGCGGAATATGTGGCGGCCATGGAACCGGTGGACAGGGCGATCGTCTTTGGCATCGCGAGGAAGGGCGAGGAGAGCCCGAACGACGCGACAGCAGCGTTTGTGAGGGCCTACCCGGAAAAGCTGATCGGCTTTCTCTCCATTCACCCCTTGGACCCGCACTGCATGGAAGAGATGGAAAGGTGCGTCTCTGATCTAGGGTTGCAGGGGCTCAAGCTGGGACCCAATTATCAGAACTTTGATCCCCTGGGCGACGCAGCCTTCCGGGTATACGGGCGCGCGGAGGAATTGGGGCTGCCCATCGTCTTTCATACCGGTACGTCTCCGGTGCAGATGGCAGACCTCGACTATGCACATCCGCGCCACTTTGACCGGGTGGCGATCGCTTTCCCCGAGCTTAGGATGGTCCTGGCGCACATGGCCCATCCCTGGCAGACCGCGACCATTGCCGTGATTCGCAAGCATCCCAATGTCTATGCCGATATCTCGGCCCTCTTTTACCGGCCCTGGTCATTTTACAACTGTATGCTGCTGGCGCAGGAGTGGGGGGTGCTGCACAAGCTGCTCTTTGGCACCGACTACCTGGTCTCGACCCCGCAGGAAAACCTGGACGCGCTACGGAACCCGAACCGGATCGTGGGCGGGACCAACCTGCCACGGATCTCGGAAGCGGCGATGGAGGAGATCATTCACCGCGACACGCTCGGCCTTCTGGGGATCGCGGGCTGACTGGTCATTGGGTGCCATACATACGGAAACAGCGCGCTGTTTGTGTTCGCCATCATTGAGCTGGCTTCACGCAGCGAGCGACCAGCGGATCACGCCGAATCACGCACCTGCAGCAGCACCGCAATCCGCTCGGTCGTCGCAGTGGGCATCGGCGTTGGTGCCGGCGTAGCGGTAGGTGTAGTGGGCGGAGGCGTTACCATCACCGGAATAAAGGCAAACGTGTGCAGGAAGGCCTCGAACGCCGCCCGGGCCGCAGCATCCGAGGACGTGCTTCCCTCGAGGCCGACCTGAGGGTAGAAGGTCAGGCCGTACTCGCGACCGTCGTGGAGAACCACGATCTGGCGGCTGCCCCAGCGCATCGGCGGAAAGCCAAGCAGTTCCATAGCCGGCTCCCCGCCCACCTCCAGGCAGCATCGCGTTTCGATCTGGTCACGGGCCGGAGGAACGATGGGCGAGAGGTTGTACGCCACTGTCTCGCTCAGTGTTCCCCCGATTCCCTCGCTTACGGCGACCCTGACGCTGTACCGGCCGAATGCCTGCTCGCCATAGGCGTACAGGTCGCTGACAAACTCAACCACGTTCCACGATCGCATCAATGGGTCGGTGTGAGCCGCGGGCACCACAACCTGCCAATCGCGAGGGCACTCAACGGCAAAGCCCAGGGCAGAGTTGCTGTAGCGTACCATAGCCAGCGTCGGCGTAATTGGTTTGGCAGATCGCGCCGGGCCGCAGGCGCAGAGGGCAATGCTCATCCCGAGCAGAAGCAGTACGGGGAGATCGCCTTTTCGTCCTTTGCCTGGATAGGCGGCGGCGACTGCTCCTGTCCATCGCCTTGCGGCCACGTTCGCGTTTTCCTCCTGCAGGTATCCTCGGCCTACAAAGCACACCGCGCACCCGGATCGCCAGAGTCCCCGTCCCGACCACCGGCGCAGGCAGAGTGAGCTCCGGCACGAACCTACATGATTTCGTCCTGGTCTGCCCACGGATTCACCGCCAGTGCGACGATGAATACCTTCACCGCAAGCGGTAGACTCTCGGGAAGGCAGGCGTTGAGCGTTTTACTGAACACACGCTCGGATTCGATGTATCCAACAAACTGCACTCCCTCTTGGACGGTCAGATTGCGCCGGAACGCGGATCGGCTTGTGAGCTGATACCGCCTGCCTGCGTATTCGATCACACGCGAATCACGGAAAAGCGTCCTCACGCTCCGCGCACGGGCAGGGGCTCTGCCTCCTATCTCCAGGACCCAGGAAGCATAGCCAGGGTGCTCCTGGCGGATGGCATAGGTCGCATCTCCGAGTGTGAATTCTGCCGCCCCAGTAGAGCGCACAAACCTCACCGTTGTGACGAGCCGATCGTCCTCCAGGATCTCAAAACCTCGGGACAACCACCCCTTTGGCACGACTCTCAACATACCTCGTCCCTCCTTGTATATACCATCCCCCTTCCTCAGTTTGCCCGGCCTCGTCGTCCCTTTCCTCGGCCTTGGGCAAGGCTCTGAGCCTCCATGCCCCACGTACCTCCATGGTATCACTCCGCACTCTGGCGCGCATCGGCCAAAAGACTGATTCGCAGGTCCGGAGATCCTCAAGTCAGATGGCCCCAAGACTGCTAGGTCAGAACGGCGCGGTCGAACACGGTGCGGAAAGGCGTGATCTTGTGGTTCGGGATCAGTATCGGTGCTTTGCGCGGTGGTGGGGTGTACGGTATAATGGCCACACTCGTTCACAGGCAAAGCAGTGTGAGAACGCTGCCCGGACGCCGGGCCCCGCTGGCAGAATAGCCGAGGAGATGCGCGTCTAGTCCAAGCCGGAAGGAGGCACTATGGCCAGGAGAAAGCTCAAGGTCGCGATCGCCGGCGCCGGGATGATCGCCAATGCTGGCCACATCCCAGCCTGGAAGAACCTGCAGGACGACGTCGAGGTCGTGGGTGTCTACAACTGGCACGAGGGTCGAGCACGGAACACAGCGCAGAGACACCAGATCCCGCACGCTTGCAGCGACTGGCGGCAGATGCTCGCCGACCTCAGGCCGGACGTGGTATCGGTCTGCACGCCGAACGTCTCCCACTTCAAGTTCACGGTCGAAGCGCTGCAGGCCGGTGCCCACGTGCTGTGCGAAAAGCCAGTTGCCGCCAGCTATGCCCACGCCGTCGAGATGTTCGAGACCGCCGAACGCATGGGACGGATCTTGTTCGTGGGGCAGTCGGGGCGCTTTTCCAGTGCTGCTATGGCTGCCAAAGAGATCGCAGACTCTGGGCAACTGGGCGAGGTTTACTATGCCGAGACTGCGGCGATGCGGCGTCGCGGTGTCCCGACCTGGGGCCGGTTCCACATGGAGGCATTCTCCGGGGGCGGCCCGTTGTACGACCTGGGTGTGCACGTCTTGGATGCCCTGCTGTGGATCATCGGCAATCCCCAGGTCGTGGCCGCAAGTGGGATGACCTACCTCAAGCTCGCCCACCGCGACGAAGGGCTCCTTGCCTCGCTGGCAGACAGCGGTGCGCCCGTTGGGGTGTACGACCCCCGGCCGTTCGACCCTCGCGAGTTCGACGTGGAGGACCTGGCGGTCGGGTTCCTGCGCCTGGAGAACGGCGCCACGATCAGCGTCAGGGCGAGTTGGGCAGCCAACGTCCCCGAGGGCATGGGAGGAACGGTGATCCTCGGCACCGAGGGCGGGCTACGGCTCCGTCCACTCACGCTGGTCAGGAATATGGGCAGCTACCAGGTAGACGTGACCCCCAAGGTGCCTGAGGACCCCGACATCCCCTTCTACGGGCACTGGAGAGAGACCGCGCACCTGGTCCGCGTCCTTCGCGGTGAGGAGACGCCCATCGTCAAGCAAGAAGAGGTACTCAACGTGATGCGTGCCCTCGAGGGCCTCTACAGGTCTGCCGGCGAGGGCCGCGAGGTGCGTCTGGACGACTGAACGAACAACCGGCGACTCGCCATCGCTCTTTGCCCCGCGTCGCCAGTCTCAACCAGGAGGAAACCAAGGTGAGCAAGAAGGTTGGTCTCGGCATCATCGGCTTTGGCCACATGCACATCAACAACGTCGCCGCGCTGTACGCAGATCACCCGGCGGTCGAATGGGTGGCCTGTGCGGACACCGTACCCACCCGACCCGAGCTGCGCGCGGCCCCCTACACCCGGGAGTGGAATCGGGCCCACCTGCAGGAAAAGCTGGACATCCCGCGTTCCTACGAGGACTACCACGAGATGCTCGAACAGGAGCAGTTCGACATCGTGATCGTGACCTGCGAAAACGCTCAGCATGCGGATGTGGTCAAGGCGTGTGCAGGGGCGGGTGCCCACGTGTGCGTGGAAAAGCCGATGGCTCCCTCGCTACCTGACGCTCTGCGCATGGCCCGCGCCTGCGGGGCGGCAGGGACGACGCTGCTCGTCAATTGGCCGCTCACCTGGTCATCCGGTGCCCGCACAGCCAAGGCCCTCATCGACCAAGGGGTCATTGGACGGGTTCTCGAGGTGAAATGGCGTGCCGGGCACACCGGCCCGCTGGGGTCGGGAGCCCGCCACGCCGGCGTCAGCCGGAGCGCAGACGCGATGACCGGTCCCGAAAGAGGTGCGACCTGGTGGCACCAGGCAGCGGCGGGCGGCGGTGCGCTGCTCGACTTTAGCTGCTACGGGGCGATGGTCTCGATGTGGTACATCGGCGAGCGAGCGACCGCCGCACTGGGCATGAAAGCGAACCTCGACAGCCCGTGGGGCGACGCCGACGACAACGGGGCCATCCTGGTCCGCTTCCCGAGCGCCATGGCCCTGCTGGAGGGCTCGTGGACAACCTGGGATCACGGGGTGCCCACAGGGCCTATCGTCTTTGGCACAGAGGGCACGCTGGTGGTGGAATCCAGGGACGGTGCGCCGGTCGTGCGCCTGGAGCGCGGGGGAGGGGATACCACCTTCTATGAGGCGCAGCCGCTGCCCGAAGGCCAGGAGGACGTAGCCCAGGAATTCATCCACCACCTGGAGACCGGAGAGCGGCTGCACCCTACCCTGGAGGTGGGCTTTAACCTGGACGCCATGGCCATTCTCGATGCGGGTGTGCGCTCCGCAACCAGCGGCAGGCTGGAGGTGGTGAACAGCACGGCCTGGTGCATCGGCTAGAAGGCGGCAGCTCCCCCAGGGATCTCTCTCGTGCCGACGCCCCCGCGTCGGCGCGCGGTACCCATTTAGACCACGGGACAGCTTCCCCCCTCGCGCCTGAGTCGTTCCGACGGAGGACCGTCGGCACGAGAGGACATCCTGCCTCTGCACCACCGAACTCGCCCTCGTGCCAACGCTCCCGCGTCGGCACGCAGCGCCTCGCTTCGACCACCGGGCCAGCTCACCGATCCGCGCCTGAGTCGTTCCGACGGAGGACCGTCGGCACGAGAAAGAAACCGGCACCTGATACAGGTGATCGTCCGGGCCGGATGGGGAGGAGCCCGGTCCGCATCACAAAAGAGTTGTGCTTGACCTTTTGCCCTCTCTTTGATAATATAAAGGTAGCAGACGAGCAGACCGAACCTGCCCGATCCAGGCAGGCATCGCCGGATAGAGAGGGAATACAGACGTGGCAAAAGAACCCAGGCCCGACGCCCCGATCATGACCATTGACGACGTAGCCAAGTACCTGAGCCTGCACCCGTTGACCGTGCGCCGCCTGGCCAAGGATGGCGAGATCCCGGCCTTCAAGGTGGGCAGACAGTGGCGGGTCAAGCGCAAGTTGCTCGATCAATGGCTGGAAGAAAACTCGATGAAGAACATCGCCTCATCGGACGACTAGACCCGTCCGGCATCAGATAGGCGAGCCAAAGCCCCGCACAAGAACGTGTTCCCCGGGACGCTCTGGACGGCCCACAGCCGTGCCAGAGCGTTGCTGCGGAGCGGGGACGTGCGCCCCATCTGTCCGCGCCCTCTCTATTGGGACGTGGCCCCTCCCCATCAACCCGCCCGGAAAGCGCGGCTGTGGTCCCTCACAGGCGCGGCAGGGCGAACTGGTCGCCCGTACCCTCTATCCAGGCCGCCAATCGCTCGTGCATGCGCACTCGCTCCACCCGGTAGCGCGTGTTGTGCGCCAGGTTCGCCAGCTCGTACGGGTCCTCGTTCAAGTTGAACATCAGCCAGGGCTGCCCTTCAAGGACCACGTACTTCCAGCCGTCTATGGTCACAATCCCTCGCCAGGGGCGGTCGACGCTGTCCCCGTGTCCGGTCGGGATCACGCACTGCAGGAACGCGGAATCGGGCACCTCGCTCCGGGGCCTCCACGGAAGGCGAAGCCCAGAGTAGTCATGGCCGCGCATCCAGTCCGGTTTGTCGATCCCGCACAGGCCCAGCGTGGTGGGCGCAATGTCCACGTGGTTCACCAGGGCCGTCTGCGGTCCCGCTCGCCCCTCGTAGCGTGGGTGCAGTCCACCAATGATAAAGGGAACGCGGATCGACTCTTCCCATGGCGCGGTCTTTTTGAACTGGCCGTGTGACCCGTGCAGGTCCCCGTGATCCGAGAAAAAGACCAGGTGCGTGTCCAGGTCCAGGCCCTCTTCCCTCAGCACCTGCCGGATCCGGCCCACGTTCCAGTCCAGGTTTTCCACCATCGCATACGCGCCCGCCAGGTCGCGCCGCGCCTGCTCCTCTATGCGCGGGACAGGTGGGACGTTCGGCCGCAGCCGCACCTGTGCGGGGTTGTGACGGGCCATCCATTCCGCCGGGGCCAGGTACGGGTTGTGCGGAGGCTGGACGGATAGCACAGCAAAGAAGGGCTTTCCACGCCCGCTGCGCCTCGCCTCGCCCTGCTTGCGCAGGGCGTCGATCAGCAGATCGGTCAGGCAGTCGGTCTCATAGCCGGGCAGCCGGTAATGGTACGCCCCTTCGCCTTCGCCGCCGTGCACCCAGCAGTCCCACTGGCTGTTGTTGTTCTCGTATCCGATCCAGGTATCGAACCCTCCCCGGCGTTCGGCCGGCACGATGTGCATGGCCGCACGACCCTCGCGCTCGTGGAACCCGTCCACGTGCCACTTGCCCACATAGATCGTGTCAAAGCCCTGCTCCCGAAAAGCATGTGCGATCGTGGGCATCTCGGGCGGCATCTGGTGCTCGTGCCCGGGAACGCACTCGTGGGGATAGCGGCTGGTCAGCATCGACCCGCGGAACGGGCAGCAAAGGGGAAATCCCGCCACCGCCTGGACATAGTTCTGTCCCTCCACGGCCAAACGGTCGAGATGGGGAGTGTTCAAATCAGGGTTACCGTTGCAGCTCAGCGCGTGTGCCGGATGCTGGTCCCCCAAGATCCAGATCGCGTTCTTGAACTGGGTCCGTTCGCTCATGCGATGCCTCCTCGTGGATCGGCCGATCACCCCAGATGCGGCTACCGGCCCAGGTTATGCAGCGCTTCCCTCAAGCTTTTCTCGATCAGGTCGCCGAGCTCGTCGATGTCCCCTTCCTCAGCGATCAGAGGGGGTGACACCGCGAACCAATCGGCATCGATGCGCATGATCAGGCCGTTCTGGAGGGCGGTTACCTTGAGCTCGTCGCCCAGCTTGCCCTCCGGAGGGAAAGGCTCCATCGTTGCCGCATCCCGCACCAACTCGACGGCCCTGAGCACGCCTTTGCCTCGCACCTCACGGATGACCCCGTACCGCCTCAGGTCCTCAAGCCTCCCGGTCAGGTGATCGCCCAGGCGGCGGGCCTTCTTGTCCAGCTCCTTCTCGACGATCTCGTCCAGGACCGCGATGCCCGCCGCACATGCCAGCGGGTTGCCTGCAAATGTGTGTCCGTGAGCGAACTGGATGCCATCCTCCACAGGTCCGTAAAAGGCGTCGGCGATATCCTCCCGCGCCATCAATGCGCCAATCGGGATCGCCCCGCTGGACAGCGCCTTGCCCGAGCAGATGACGTCCGGCGTCACCCCAAAGGTCTGGGCAGCAAACATATCGCCCGTGCGCGCGATCCCCGCGAGGACCTCGTCAAAGATGAGCAGCACATTGTGACGGGTGCAGATCTCTCGCACGATCTGCAGGTACTCGCTCGTCGGAGTGACCATCCCGCCTGTGTTACAGATCGGTTCGAGGATCACGCCGGCAACCGTCTCCGGGTCTTCGTTCACGATCACATCTTCGAACATGCGAGCGCAGAACCGGTTTGCCTCCTCCCAGCTCGGAAAGCGATCGCGGTACTGGATCGGGGAAAAGACCTTCAAAAAGCCGCCCATCAGCGGCTCGAACTTGGCCTTGCGCTTGCTGCCGCCGCCTGCCGCCGTGGCGGCGAGCGTTCCTCCGTGATAGCTGAGATAGACGCTGATGAACTTGTACTTGCCTGGATGGCCGGTCTGCTTGTAGTACTGCCGCGCGAGCTTGATCGCCCCTTCGATCGATTCCGATCCGCCGCTGAACGGCTTGACGTAGGTCAGGTTCCCGGGCGTGACGGATCCCAGCTTCTCCACAAAGTCCAGGGTCACGTCCGAGACGCCGTGCAGCGGCGCGGCAAAGGTGATCCGCTCCATCTGACGGCGCATGGCCTCCATGACCCGTGGATGGCGATGCCCCAGGATGGCGACAAAGATCCCGCCGATGGCATCATAGTAGCGCTTGCCCTCCGTGTCCCAGCAGTAGAGGCCCTCTGCCTTCTCCAGGATCAACGGGTCCTTGATCACCTCCGATGTCTGTTGAAAGTCGATGAACGTGTGCTTTAGCAGCCGCTTCTGTCGCTCTGTGGGCTTGACCATAGTTCTACCCTCCCGTTTTGTGCACGATCGGCTAGCTGCGCCTCAGGACCCGCCCGGGCCTCCGGCCCGTATGCGCCCGATCCTCGTACACCACCGTGCCATTCACCAACACGTGTTCGATCCCCTCCGGCGGCTGGGCCGGCTCCAGGAAATCCTCCCCTTCTCTGATCGCCCTCAGGTCAAAGACGACGATGTCGGCGTACGCCCCCTGCCTGAGCACGCCCCTGTCCGCCAACCCCAGCACCTCCTGTGCGGGCAGGCTGGTCGCCTTCTGGATAGCCCCCTCCAGGCTCAGAATGCCCTGTTCTTTCACAAAGGTGCGGATGTAGTGAGGGTAGAGGCCGTAGGCGGTCGGCGAGATGCCGCGAGAGTACAGTCCACGCATCGGCGGCGGCGCGGCGGGATAGGCCTCCACATCGGTGCACGGCATTCCCGCCGGGTGCTGCAGGAAGGTCGGCAAGGCCCCAACCTCTCGTTTGTCGATGAAATCGGCACAGGTCGTGTCCGGGTCCTCGACCAGGATGTCGAAAACCGCTTCGATCGAGGCCTCATACACTGCCTTGATTACGCTGTGCGGCGCTCTCTCCCGAGCGATCTCACCGATCGTCCTTCCCACATGATCCGCGTTCTGGCATCGCACTATCTGGATGCAGTCCATCCAGTAGGGATCAGTGAGCGGATGGATCATGCGCATCTTGAACTTGCCCGAATAGACAAATCCCCTCACCTTTTCCCGGAAGGCCCTCGTCTTGAGCTTTTCTGCGAACTCGGCCTTTCCCAGCGTCTTGAGCCACTCCGGCAGCAGCAGCGAGGGGTCCAAGAACGATGCCATCAGCGGCGCCTCGCTGGCGATGCTCTGGGACCAGGCAATCACGCTGTACGTGACGTCCATCCCTTCGGACCGGGGCTTGTCGATGATGTCTATCAGGGTAGCCCTCGCCAGGGCCTCGTCCAGGAAGCCCGGATGGGGTTGAGGCACAATGTATGCGGGAGTCAGGTGGGCGATGAGCAGGGGAATGTTGTCCGCCTTCCTGGCGATCTCGATCGCTTCCAGCAGCCCGTGGTATCTCCCGACGATGGCCTCGCCGGTGGGTGCGTGGAATATTCCATATCCAAACTCCTCGGGATGGCTGGCCGGCCACTGGTTCTGATGGTGTCTCGTGTGTGGGGCAAACAGGCCACCGTACTGGCGAGCGACCTTTGCCAGGGTGACGATCTCTTCCACGCTGGCAAAGTGACCCGGCCACGCAGCGTCCAGACCGGCAGACAGGCCAAAGGCGCCGCTCGCCATCGCCTCGTCCACCAGATCCCTCATCTCGTCGATCTCGCTCTCTGAGGCCCTTCGTCGGTAGCCGTCGCCCAGCACCGCCTCTCTCACCGCGTTATGGCCGACGAGCGGCACATAGTTGACGGACAGTCCCCCCTCCTCGACCCTGGACAGCCATTGGCCGAACGTCTTCCACCTCAGGTCAGTGCCCCGGACGGGAGCCGTGCTCAAGCCACAGTTCCCTCCGACAAAGGTCGTGATCCCCTGCATCACCAGGTTCTCAGCCAGGGGAACCTCAAGGATCGAGCGGTCGGCGTGAGAATGCGGGTCCACGAAACCCGGGCACGCCACGAGCCCGGATCCATCGATCACGCGAGCCGCATCCCCGCCGATCTCACCCAGGGCCGCTATCTTTTCCCCTCTGATGCCGATGCTGCCTGTGAAAGCAGCCCTGCCGGTGCCATCGACGATCCTCGCATCTACGATCAGAACATCATAGCGATCGGACATTACGCGCCTCCTGATTTCACTGCTGTATCCACAGCGAATGGACTCGTCCCCGCAAACCCGCCCCGCGCGTCGGCCACGCGCCCCGCGTCATTTGCCCGGATCCCACAGGTGATCGTACAGTGCTGGCGTACGCCCCTTGAGCGCGCGCAGTGCCGCCGCTGCCCTCATATCTCCCGCGGCGTGGGCCAGCATCAGCCGCCCCTCCTCAACGCACAGCTCGTCGTGCTGGGGCAAGATCTCGCGCAGCAGGAACTGGGCGTACTTGACCAGGCGAAACGGCCCGAACGCGCGCGCCGTCTCCCCGGGCAGCGCTTCGACGGCGACCGAGTACAGGTCCACGATGCTCTCGATCAGGTCGGGCAGGTCGGAGGAGGGCGCAAAGGCGATCGTGTAGAACCAACCAAAGAGCTCGCCTCGCTCACAGCCATGTCCATCGCTCACACCCACCACCGGGATCCGCTTTCCTCGCACCCGCTCGTCGTGATAGCGGGCCACCTGGAGCGCATTCGACTCGATCTCGAAGCGATGGTACCCGCCGATCAGTTCCAGGGCATCGTAGGGCTGTCTCTCCAGGATCAGATCGGTCAGGTACAGCGGCACGTCGTAGCGATGCCTGGAAAGCCAGTACGGGTGACAGAACAGGCCCAGACCCCCTGCCTGGCGGATCTGGTCGTAGCACCACAGGCAGGAGGCATACGGGTAGCGGTCGACACCGGGCGGCAGATCGGTGAGGGTCGCCTCCAACGCGCTCACCTCCGCCCGGTACGCCTCCGTGGCAAACTGCTCATTCAGGCTCCAGCGCCCGCCAAAGTTGATGATGTGCACCGGGTTGCCCGGCGGGTGCACCTCTTCTCCCGGATAGATCCGCAGATCGATCTCCACATCCTCATAGGCACGCATCGCCTCCAGCGAAGGCGCGTACTGGCGGTGATCGGTGACGGCCACAAAGTCCAGCCCGATCCGCCTGCTGGCCCCGGCGACATAGGCGGGCGACTCCCAGCCATCCGAGTACGCACTGTGGATGTGCAGATCTCCCTTGAAGGGACGGCGGTGGTAGAGGTCGTTTTCCAGCGCATACAGCCGGAACTCGGCCAGCACCGCTCGCCGCTCATCGTCCGCCGCCCGAACCAGGAGGGCATACTCCTGCTCGCCCTCAAAGGGGTAGCGCACCTGGAGAAACCCGCCAGATGGCCGGAGAGAGGCCTCCCAATGATCAGACCACGTGCTTTGCCCGATGCTCCCCTCAGTAGGGAGGATCGTGACCACGTACGTCTGGTCGTCGTCGAAGCGACAGTGTCCGTACAGAGGCCGGATGTGGATCGTAGCCTCGTGCCCCGCACGCACGATCCGGGGGTAGACATCATAGTAGCGGTTCTCTTTGCGGATCATTCACTCCTCCTGCTGGTCGGGGGGTCTGGCCGATGAGTTCTTATATGCGTGCCAGGTACTCACGGCGTCCATATCGCCCTCCCTGCACGCTCCTCCACACGACCAGCATCTCGGCTGCGAACCCGCAGAACAAGGCCAAGATCGCGCGTGTCGCGCCGTGCATCGGAAAGGCAGAGAGAATGACCAGGGCGATCAAGATCGCCGCGATACGGGCAGGGGCGCTGGGAGCCAGGGCCTTGGTGCGGTGCTCGAGCAGCCCTATACCGTGCAGGTACGCGCGAACCATCACCGTGAGAGGAAAGAAAGTGAACACGCGCAGGGGCATCGCCGCGGGTGCTGCCAGCTCGGCCTCGACGCCGATCCAGGATTCGAGGATCACGGTGCGCAGCGGCGTCCAGAACAGCACGAGCATCACCCCAAAGGAAAGCAGGCCGCAGCCGAGGGCAAAGCGCCGGATAGCAGCCAGGCTGTTCTCCCTGTCCTTGAAGGCGACCGGCAGGCTGCGGATCTCGTTCACCCAGCCATAGGGGAGGTGAGCCAGCGAATACACAACCGTGAGCACCGCCAGGGCCTCCGCACCATCGGTACCCCGGGAAACGAACAGGTTGATCAGCGGGCGGCTGAACCCCTGGATCGCCATCACCAGGGCCAGCGGCCAGTAGAACCGGAACACGTACCGCAGCGACTGCCCTCCGTCCGTCTCTCCCAGCGTGCGCCGCACGTACCGCTGATATCCCCATAGCACGATGGACAGATCGGCCGCGATGCCCGCATAGGTGACCAGGAGAGGCAGGCGGATGGGCCGCTCGCGGACAAAGCCGGCGGGGAGCAGCGCAAACACAGCCGCAATGCTGGCCCCGATGCCTGCCAGGATGGCATAGCTGACCACGTCGGTGCGCCGGATGCGCATCAGCAGGCCCGAGTAGAACAGGAACAGACTTCTGAGGATGGGCATCGGAGCCAGCCAGAGAAGGGCCTCGCGGGCCACTGCGGCGAGGGGTGGTGGGGCATCGTGCCAGCCCTCGATGACCCACGTTCCCAGAGGAGTCAGCGCCAGGCAGGCCAGGATCGCGGCGAGAAGTGCTCCGGAGAGCAGGACAAAGGCCAGCACCCGCCTGAACTCGGGCCGGCTCTCGACCAGCACCAGCCCTAGTTGTCTGGCTTGCAGCAGCGGGCTGGTCAGAAAGGTCACCAGGCCCACGGCCAGACCATAGCCGGCAAGGGTCTCTGTCGCTCGCGGCATGCGCGCCATGCCCCCATTCAGCACCTGCCCGCTGAACTCCTGCGCGATCATCGTAAACACCAGGGGGACCAGGTAGCGAAAGAGCTGCAGGTAGATCATCCGCCCGACCTGTGGGGAATGAGCGGACCGCACGCCCCGGTCTGCGAGGGAAGAGAGGGCTTGCGCGCCCTGCACGCCTGGCTGCTGTGAACCTGTGTCATCGCCCCTCCGCTGCGAAGATGACCCATCATAGCACAAACACTGCATAGGGACAAGTGCAGCGCCCTGACATCGTAGCACAAGCGGCTCGCTTGTGCGCCATCAGTGCGCGTAGATCCTCGCAGGGGACTTGTGCTCCCAGCAGCAAGACCAACGGACAGACATCGCAGAGCAAGCGGCTCGCCTGTGCGCCAGCGGCGCGCGCAGATCCTCGCAGATGGCCTGCGTTCCCACCATATTGACCCCTCGCCCGGCCTGTGGTATATTCTACACCCATCGTCCCTTCACCGTCCGCCCCCAAGGAGGCACAGCATGATCCATCTCGGCGTTCAGTACTACCGTCCCCCTTTCCCCAATCCCCGCTACTGGGAAGGGGACATGGCACAGATAGCGGACTCGGGTTTGAACACGATCCAGCTCTGGGTCGTCTGGGCATGGGTCGAGCCTGAACCCGGCAAGTTCCGGTTTGACGACTATGACCGGATCGTTGAGCTGGCCGACGCCCACGGCCTGAGCGTCGTGCTCAGCACTATCGCTGCCATCCACCCCTATTGGATCCACCGCGTGGTCCCCGGCAGCGAAATGGTAGACAACTTTGGCCACAAGGTCGTCTCCTCCAATCGCGGGGAATGTCATTTCGGCCTGACACCTGGAGGGTGCATCGACCACCCAGGCGTATGGGAGCGCATGCAGGGCTTTTTCTCGGCGACGGTCGGCCAGTACCAGGGTGCGAGCAACCTCGCCGGCTGGGATGCCTGGAACGAGCTGCGGTGGAATGTCCAGGCAGACGGACTGGTCTGCTACTGCCCGCACACGATGGTGCGATTCCGAGAGTGGCTTGAACACAAATACGGCGGCCTGGACGGGCTCAACGAGTCGTGGCAGCGGCGGTACGCGTCCTGGGAGGATGTCCTGCCCGGCAAGTCCCCGAACCGTCCCTACACAGAGCTGATGGCCTTCCAGGACTTTATCAGTTGGCGCTCGGTGATGCACGCCCGGGCACGCTACGACCACATCAAGGGCCTCGATCTGGATCGGGTCGTCACCGTGCACGGTGGACAGCCCACGGTCCTGCACGGCTCGGACAGTTACCCCAACGCCACGGCCCTGCACCGCGGAAACGACTGGTCCTTTGCAGACCACATCGATGGGATCGGCTGTTCCAGCTTTCCCCTGTGGGGCGGCAGGGAAATGGACCGGGCTGACTTTTTCGCCAGGATCGACTTTTTGACTTCGGCAGCCAACGGCAAGCGGGTCTGGTTGAGCGAATTACAGGGCGGCAGGTCGAACATTGGCTTTTCGGTAGCGACGAGCGTCGATGCGGCTTCGCAGCAGCGTTGGGTCTGGAGCGGTCTCTCCAGCGGCGCGGACACGGTCCTCTTCTGGTGCTGGCGGGACGAGGTGTTTGGGCGCGAGACCACCGGGTTTGGGCTGGCGGGCAACGACGGCCTGGCAGCGGAACGCCTGCAGGCGATGAAACATACAGGCCGCGTGCTGGATGAGTACGGCCAGATCCTGGAAAGCTACCGGCCTGCCAGTGCAGAGGTCGGGATCTACTTTAGCCCGCACGCCTACTACCTTCACTGGTCGCAGGAGGGCACGGCGCGGACCCCCCTCGACGGGATTCGTGGCTACGCGCGGGCCATGGTGCGCACCAACGTTCCATACTTGATCGTCGAGGAGAATCACCTCGAGCGTCTGCAGGGGATCAAGATCCTCTTCCTGCCTCGGGCCATCGTCCTCGACGAGCCGGTGGCCCGCGCGCTGGAGGCTTTTGTCCGCGGGGGCGGCATCCTCGTCTGCGAGTCAGAGTTCGGGGCCTTTGGGAGCAACGGCCTCTACCGCTATCCAGAGGACCGTCACTTTGCCCGGCTGACTGGCGTGCGAGAGATCGGGCGGCGGCGGCTGGAAACAGAGACCATCCCCGTTCGCTTCCAGGACATCGAGTACCTGCTCCCGGCGGCGCAGTGGATCACCCCGGTGGCGTGCCCCGAGGAGGACACCGCCGGAGGGGAAAGCCCGACCGCGCTGTCCTCCTCGGGGCAGGCACGCCTTGGAGAGGGCAGAATCCTGTTCTGCGGCAGCTACCTGGGTGATGCGTACCTCAAAGCATCGCTCGCGGGCCGCGCCCAGGCCGAGGCATTCGAGCGCTTCTTGTCCGCCCTGATCCGAGACGCAGCGGTGGGCCTGCCGGTGCGGGTGATCGCTCCTCGCGCCAGTGGGGCGTCCTTTGTGCACGTCCGCGTCGGGAAGAGCGGACAGGGGATGGCGACCTTTGTGTTCGCACCGGACGATGTGGAACGAGTCGAGTTGGCCTTCCCGCCAGGCAGCTATGGCCAGGGTGCGAAGGACATCGTGAGCGGGCAGGTCATGCCCGTCACTCGGGCCGGCGGTGAGGAGCGGATCACCCTCGAGCGAACAGAATGGGGCATCTCTGTCCTGATCTGAGGCCCACCCTGGGAGCAGCGATGCACATCTTGCCCATCCCCGAGATCGAGGCGATGCCCTTTACCGCGCTGGACGAGGCCCGGCCCGTCGCCTTGGTGACCAGCCGGGCAGCCTGGGAGGCGGTGAGAGGCAGGCTCCATCTGCCCATCGTCTGGCAAGTGGAGGTCGAGGAAGCCACACAGGCGTGCTGGGACACCCTAGTTCCGAGTGTGCAGGGGGAGGTCGTGTATGCCGTGGGCGGCGGCCTGGCGGCTGATGCCGCCAAGTACATCGCCGTCAGGTGCGACCTGCCCCTCGTCTGCCTGCCCACGGCCCTGTCCGTGGACGCCTTTCTCACCTGGGCCTCCGGCGTGCGCCAGGATGGCTGCGTACGCTACCTGGAGACAAAGGCGCCCGACCGGCTGGTGATCGACTATGGCGTCCTGGCAGAGGCCCCGCCCTCGATCCGTGCCGCCGGAATCTGCGATCTGCTCTCGATCGCCACCGGCTCGTGGGACTGGCGCTTTGCCGAGGAGCAGGGCAAGAACCCTGAGGGAATGGAGTACGTCCCCTACGTCGATCAGGTGGCAGCCGGGATCCTGCAGGGCGCGCTCGACTGTGCGGAAGCGGCAGGGCGAGGAGATCCCGCAGGACTCAAGCAACTGCTCGACTGCCTGGCTCTAGAGGTGCAGCTCTGCAACCAGATCGGTCACGCCCGCCCCGAGGAGGGAAGCGAGCACTACTTTGCGTACGCGGTGGAGAACGCAATGGGCGCCGGGCTGGCGCACGGAGACCTGGTGGGCCCCGGCATCCTCCTGATGGCCGAGAGACAGGGACAGGACCTATCTCCGCTGCGTCACGCCCTTGAATCGTGCCGCATCCCATTGGAGACGATCCCGCAGGCGGTCATCGAGTCCACCTTGCGCAGCCTGCCCGCGTACGTTCGCCGCCACGACCTGCCCTATGGGATCGCCCACTGTCTCACTTGGTGAGGCGCTATCCGCTCTCGCCTTGCGCTCCGTCCCTCCCAACCTGCACGTGCCCGGGAAGGCGCTCTCCCATCATCGCCGCGATCCGCGAGCTGACCCAGACCACGCTCGTCCACCCTCCGTGGGCGAGCAGGAACTTGGCTGAGGAGAGATAGCCTGGAGAGGCACCCGCGATGCCCGGGGTCTGCTTGCCCGCCAGCGCATAGTGCAGGTCGGCCCAGGTGCGGCCGTCGGGAGCCCGACCCTTGCAGCCGCGATGCATGATCCCAATGCCCGGACTCGGCTGCTCGGTCTTGAACATCACCAACTGAAAGCACCCGCAGCCGGTCGGGGGAGCCTCGTCGAGGGAATGAAGCTGGATGCGCCTGGTCCGCCCGCCGGTGAGCCGGGCCGCTGCCTCGTTCACCCCGGACCACTCTCCGGCAGCCAGGTCTATACTCCGCCCTTTGCCGCACACGCCGTACGAGTTCATCCCCAGGTGCAGGGCGCGGTGATGGATGTCGCTCATGTCGTCATAGCTGTACAGCGCACCGGCCCTGATCCTCTCGTACGACCGGCCACACTGCGGCGGTCGCTGTGGGGTCAGGATACACACGTGGTCCGGGGCAAAGGGAGAGCACCCCACGCACGTCGCGAACTCGGCGACGCTCTCCTCGGTCGCGGACGCGATCTCTTGGCGACGCGCGGCTCGCTCCGCGCGTACGCTTTCGACCATACCTGCCAGCCGCTCGGGATCCAGGATCACCTCCACACGGACATTCTGGATCTTGGGGAACTCGTGGCGAACGGCGGCGATCAGCACCTCGCCAACGCGCTCGGGCGACAGCTCAACGTCCGATCCGAGGCCGAGGGCCAGCCGTCCATCTCTTACCGCTGCGGAGACGCCGGGCAGCATAGAGAGCGTGCGTACGATGTGTGCCTCGATGTACTGGCGGTCAAAAGCGTCCAGCGGTTCCGCGTCCACGGTCAGCAAGACACCCATTGGGCCCCCAGGCTCGCCACTGACCGTCACCCCAGGGGAGTGCACTCGCCCCTTGCGCAGGAGGTAGAAACTCTCTGGCGTGTCTCCCCAGGTAGCGACAGGCTTTGGTTTCTCCCCGTCGCGCTCCCCAGAAAGGTAGTCGGGCAGTCCGGGGATCTCGGGCAGGTCCAGCAGGCGGTGGATGTTGGGAAAGGCCAGGAGCGAGTCTACCACATCCACGATCGAGTTGGCTCGCATCTGCCGGCCCAGGGGAAAGACATAGTCGGTCGGCACCACGGCGGGGACGCCCAGCTTCATCGCCGCCAGCGACAGCGTGAGTTCCAGATCGTCCAGCTTTCCCTGGCAGACCACGAGCCCGGGTCCGTAATCCTCCACGAAATGGCCAAGGGCGTGGCTGTCACCGCGCGGAATGCGCCCATAGACGCACCCGTACCGGGCCAGCATATTGAGCAGCGGATAGACCGCAGTGCGGCGCGCCCGCCCAGGCACGAACCTGAACTTCCAGCGGCCGTTGACGCTCGACTCGACCTCCTCGCGATCTGCATCACCTAGGACCGCGATCCAGCCGTTCAGGCGCTTCGTGGCGAACGCCTGGCTCAGAAAGGCGGCGTCGTCGGGGAGGAAATCCGCGATCCCTGGCTGGTTGCACTCGTACAGCTCGAGGAGGACCAGCACAGCCTCCAGCACGCTGACAGGGTCGGTCTCCATGCGCCCGCGCACCTGATCGCGGACGCGGTCTGGATCGGGCACCTCGCTATAGACGGCTGCCGTCAGTGGCAGGGGGTACCGCTCCGAGGAGAGAGGCAGGAAGGCCAGTCCTTCGGTCATGCGCACGAGTGCATCCAGGCCGCGTGCCAGGATCGCCCGCGCCTCGGGCTCCAGGTAGACGCCAGCGCCGTGTGTATGGGGGGGACCCACCTGTCCGGGAGCGCGATCGCCCCGCGCGTCGTTTTCCAGCGGCATCTCACTCATCTCTCCCCTGCCATCTCTTGATCGGTCAGCTCTGCAAACGAGCCCAAGGTAGCCGACAGACGCAGCCCGTCCTCGCGGCGCTCCCCGGCCAAGACCTGCCGCATATGCGCGACCTGTCGAAGAAGGCTGGGCCGGCGGGCATCGGCAGCCAGGTAGCGGGCGATGACCAGGGCCGCACCATCGCCGTCTGCGCCGCCCCGCAGGTCCTCGCGCAGGCTCTCCAAAAAGGTAGCCATCCGCCCAAACCGTTCCTCGACGATCGTCCGGCCCAGGTCGGTCACCACCTTTCTCCGGCGACCGTCCACGTTCGCTAGCCACTCGCCCGCGCTTTCGACCGTCTCGTTCACGGGCATATCCCGGCTGGCGCGGATCGTGATGTACCGTGCAAAGGCCACGTAGCCAAAGTTGGCGTCGATATAGTCCGCATCGGACAGCACCAGGTTCTCCGTCGGATAGGGCGGGTCGGGCGCCAGGTGTGTGCGCACGAGATCGCAGACCCGCCGGCGGTCAGGAGCACCCACGCCCAGGGAAGCGAGGATCTCCTCGGCCCGCCCGGCGCCGATGTCGCCGTGTGGCTCCCCTTCCGGCTTGCCAATGTCGTGGAGCAGCGCAGCCACCTCCACCAGTCGGTCATCTGCACTCAAGGTGCGCGCCATCGCCCGGCTCAGGTTCCGCACACGCAGGGTGTGCTCGTAGGTATAGCCAGGCCAATGAAAGCCCACCCACTCCGATGGCCAGTTTGCCAGCTTGTCTTTGGCCGTGGCCTCGAGCGAGCGGACGAAAGAATCCCAGTTCTCTGTTGATTGCATGCCACCCCCTGCCTACTGTATGATGCGGGCTATTATAGCACAGAGCCCGTTATCAGGACAGCGTGAACGACGCGTGACCCGGTACGCTCTGCACTGCTGGAAAGCGTCTTGACACTCTCACGCGCACGTGTAGCCACGGCGTCCCATTCAGCACCGCAGCGACAGCATCCCCATGCCGTGGCCAGGCTCGCCGTCGCATTGCCTCGGGGTACGATCTGTGTTATGATATGCGCCACAGTGGCGCAGTGCACATCGCACACTGACGATGTGCACCCACGGACCGCGGGTAGCGTATGCCCCCCGGCTGGGGAGAGGTAGGATGGACCAAGAGCACATTCACGACGACACGGCCCCGTCTGGAGGGCCAGCGTGCTTTTGCACGCTCGTCACAAGCGGTCAAGAGGAACGGTTTGCGCGCCTCCTGATCGAGAGCCTCCGCGCCTTTGGCGGTCCGCTGAGCCGCTCTCCCGTGTGGGTGTTCCATTTGGGCGAGCCCTCTCCCGATCCATTCCCCGGCGGGGAAGGCGTGCGGCTGGTCCCACTCGACATTGAGGGTGGATCCCATTTCTGGTTTGCCCCCAAGGTACACGCCTGTGCCCAGGCAGAAGGCATGGCCGGTTCCGACTTTCGCTCGCTGGTCTGGCTTGCCTCTGACTGCCTGATCCTTAATCCACCCCTTCTTTTCGACCTGGCCTGGCCCGGAGACGCATCCTTCGGCGCGGCATTCCGGACGGTCCACCACGCAAACATCGGCTCTCGGGCTCAGGACCCGTTGGACGAGTTCTGGAGCGCCGTATATGGGGCAGTTGGGCTTGATGAGGCGCCCTTTGCCATCGAGTCCTTTGTGGACCGGCAGCAGATCCGCCCCTATTGGAACACGCACTGCTTTTCCATCGATCCCGCTCGCGGCCTGCTTGGTGCCTGGCGGGAACGTTTTGTAGCCATGGTCACGGATCGGGCGTTTCAGGCCGGCCCTTGCCGGGACGAACACCACCGGGTCTTTCTGCACCAAGCCGTTCTGAGCGCACTGGTCTCCAAAGAGCTGGATAGGGACCAGGTGCGGATGTTGCCTCCCGAGTACAGCTACCCGCTGCATATGCACGCGCAGGTGCCTCCGGCGCGCCGTGCGCGTGCGCTAAACGACTTGGTCTGCGCGGTTCACGAGTACTCACTGCCCGTGGAGGACATCGGCGTTCGCGAACCGCTGAGGACTTGGCTGTCCGACCGCCTGTCCGTAGAGCACGGGGAGGCCGACAGCGAATGAGTCCTGCACAGCCCTGCGAGCGGGTCCCCCTATCGCCGACCAGCATGCTGGAGCTTTTGCCTCCCTACCCCATCGTGCTGGTAACGACGCGGGGCAACGCGATCACCATCAACCAGATCGCTTACTTTACCTTTCGTCCCCTGCGCATCGGGATCGGCGTCGCCCATTCCCGGCACACCCACGAACTGCTCCGCGCAGAGCGCGAGTTCGTGGTCAATGTCCCTGACGCCTCGCTCATCGGTGCGGTCAGAGTCTGCGGATCCCTTTCAGGCCGGGACGGAGACAAGTTCCAGGCCGCCGGGCTGGAGTGGGAAGCATCGATGCAGGTCGGCGCGGTCAGCCTCCCCGGGTGCGGCGCACAGATCGAGTGTCGCGTCGTCCGTGAGATCCCATTTGAGCACCGAGACTGGTTCATCGGGGAGGTCGTCGCTGCCCAGAAGCGCGTGGGGCACGCGGGGGCAAAGGCGCTGATGTGTGGCAGGCACGCGTATTGGATTCCCGGAGCCGAGGTGGCGCCGAGATAAGGGCCATAGGGCCGCCGTAGGGCCCATCGAAGGAGTGAGGTGATGATGCGCATATCGGTCTGGAACCAGGATCTCTCTGATCGCTACTTGAGACAGGTCACCCAGTTGGGAGCGGACTGCATCGACTTTGGAGGGGGAGATGCCTTTCCCGGCGTGCGAGAGCAGGGCTACCCTGACCTGGATGGGGTGCTCGCCATCCGCAAGCGAATCCGTTCGTGGGGGCTGGACATCAACCGGGTGACGCTCCCCGACATTACCACGCGGTTCGTGGAGGGCTTGCCCGGTGGCGAGCGGGACCTGGAGAACGCGTGTACGGCCTTGCGGGTGTTTGGCGAGGCCGGCATCCCCATCGCCCGCCAGCGGTTCGCCGGAGATGCTATGCCCGGACGGACCCATCCCTACCGCTCGGTTCACCGGGGGGGATACCTGTCTCGCGGGGAGCGGCGCGCGTGGTCCGAGCCGGAACCCCCGACGCAGGGTGAGGTGGAGAGGTGGTGGGAGCGTTTCCTCGCCGCCTACGGGCAGCTCGTGCCTGTCGCTGAAGAGCACAACATCAAGCTGGCCATCCACCCCTCCGACACACCCTACCCCAGCACGCCCTTTGGCGGCCTGGGCTTCCACCGCGTGATCGACGCCTTCCCCAGCAGGGCGGTCGGCTACCTGTACTGCATTGGCACGCGGGCCGAGGCCGGGGGCACTCCACTGATCCTGGACGAGATCCACAACTATGGTCGCAAGGGACGCATCTTTACGGTTCACTTTCGCAATGTCAGGGGAAGCCTGGCCACGTCGGGCGGGTTCGAGGAGGTCCTCCTCGACGACGGGGATATGAACATGTTCAGGGTCCTGCGCGCGCTGGATGGCATCGGCTTTGACGGCTGCCTGAATCCCGATCACGTCCCCCCCTTGGAGGGAGACGGCGAGCACGCCGGCTTGGGACTGGCCTACTCGATCGGCTACATCAAGGCGCTGCTCGCCGCCCTCGCCGCCAGCGACTGAGATGGGAGGAACGATGGGAGAACAGATCGATCTCAAGATCCAAAAAGTCACGCGCGCCTTGCTGGCCATGCAGCGCCACTCGTGGGAACAGGGGGTCGCCGCGCAAGCGTTTCTCGAATCGGGTGAGACCGAGCTGGTCGTCTTGATGGCTGTGGAGGCCGTCCTCCGCCAGAGGGAAGACGGGCGGCTGGGCGTCGTCGGACCCAACCACTCGGTGACCGATCCCGCGGCCAACGGCGAGCCGGTCCTCTATGCCGCCCAGGTCACAGGTGATCCGGCGCTGCGCGAGGCTGCCGATCGCATGCTCGCCTACCTGCTGCACCACGCCCCCAGGACCGCGGACGGCACGCTCCACCACATCACGACCAGGCCTGAGGTGTGGATCGACTCGATGTGTATGGCCCCACCCTTTCTCGCCGCTGCCGGGCATCCTCGCGAGGCGGTCCGTCAGATCGAGGGTTTTCGCCGCTGCCTGTGGCGCGCGGAGGTGCAGCTCTACGCCCACCAGTGGGACGATAACCTCGGGGCGTACAGGCGAGCGGACCCCTGGGGCGTGGGCAACGGCTGGGCAGCAGCAGGGATCGCGCGCGTCCTCGGTGCCCTGCCCCCAGAAATGGCGGACGAGCGCGCGCGGCTTGCGGGATACCTGAGGGAAGGGATCGACGGCTGCCTGGCCCACCAGCGCGAGGACGGGCTCTACCACGACGTGGTGGACGATCCCTCCACCTTTGTCGAGACCAACCTGGCCCAGATGCTGGCCTATGCCATCTACCGCAGCGTGCGCGGGGGCTGGCTGGACCGGCAGTACCTGGCGCGAGCGGACCGGATGCGCCAGGCGGCCCACCGCAAGGTGGACGCCCGCGGCTTGGTACAGGGCGTATGCGGCGCGCCGCACTTTGACCGCCCGGGCACCGCGCCAGAGGGACAAGCGTTCTTCCTCTTGATGGAAGCCGCGTACCGTTCCCTGGGATCAGCATAGGTCATCGTCTTCCTTCTCCCATCGCCTACGAAACGCCACAGGGCGACGAGGCGGATCCGTCCCGCAATGCGGGCGCGGCTGCTGGACGGGAGGCGCAGCACAGAGAGGAGATCGGGCAGGCCACGAAGCCCCAGCCTTGCGGTTTTCTCTTAGTGCGTCGGTTCTCCGTCAGGACAGCAGACCCGGCTTGGTCACCTTCACCTCGAGGCTATCACCGTGTCATTCATCTCGTTGGCTCTCTTCCAGCTTTCCCTTCCTTGTGTTGGACTCGTTCACCTCAGAGAGTGACTTTGGTCGTATGCACACGGCCTGGGATGTGGTATGCTGTCAAGCAGACTATCGTGCCGTGCAACCTAGAAGTGGTGCTCGCCCATTGCGAGGCCGTCAATACCTCAGGAGGATGCCTAGCAGCTTGTCGGAGTAATGGTCGGCGCTCCATCTGATGTCTATCTTTGAATCAAAGCGATGTTCTTCGGTCACATTTTGGCTCAAATCAGCGCGTTTTTGTGGCGAAACCGATTACTCCGACAGACTGCTAGTGTCAGAAGAAAACAAGGCCATTGTTCACCGTTACGTTGAGCAGGTGTGGAATGCGCGCAAGCTCGACCTCTTTGAGCAGTTTGTCGCTGAGGATATCGTTCACCACGGCGCACCGGAAGTCACAGACCGAGAAAGCATGAAAAAGACCGCCGCTATGATCTTGGATGCCTTCCCCGACTGGCAGGAGACGATAGACGATGAGATCGCTGAGGGGGATCGAGTCGTGCAACGCCAGACGTACAGCGGCACCCATCACGGTGAGTTTCTCGGCATTCCAGCTACCGGCAAGCACGCCGTCTGGTCCGGGATCTGGGTCTTTCGTCTTGCCGGTGGCAAGATTGTCGAGCTGTGGGGCCAGGTTGACCAGTTGAGCATGATGCAGCAGCTCGGCCTGATGCCATCCCCTGGACAAGGCGGAGACTAATAAGTCACCAAAGGCAGCCACGGCCCATCAGCGTACGGATAGTAGGCACTGGGCCGCTGCCGTGCGGGCTCTGTCCCTATGGCTCCTGCTAGTCGGTAGTTGGTGTCTCACGCTCATCAGGCTCTGTTGACATGCGGGTACTGCGTTCCCAAGCGTCAACAGAGTCTGGTTTCTGCAGAGCCCGCTCGCTCCAGCATCCCCCACATCTGGCCCACGCCCCGGCGTGCACCGCGGCAGCAGACCTCCCGTCGAACCAGTCGAGATCCCACTTGACAGGACGCCCCGAATCCGGTATAATATACACGTTGTCATATATACTCGCGTGTATATACCTATGGCGCTATTCGATAGGGAGTTGGAATGCCGCTGAAGCACACCTTGCTCGGACTGCTCATCCTCCACCCCAGGTCAGGCTATGCTCTCTACCGGCGCGTGGAGCAGGTGACCTTCCTGCTGGAGTCTGCATCCCTGCGCCGCATCTATCCCACGCTCAAGCAGATGGCGGAGGATGGGCTGGTCGAGTACCGGGTTGAGCCGCAGGAGGGCAAGCCCGATAGCAAGATCTACTCGGTCACGGATCAAGGCGAGGCTGAGTTCCTCGCCTGGCTCCGCCAGCCCCCTGAAGAGGATCCACACTCCCTGTACCTGTCCTTTTCACGGGTCTTTTTCTACGGGATGCTGGACAAAGGCACGCTCCTGGTGCGCCTCCAGGACCTGCTTGCCACTCGCCGGCAGCGGCTCCAGGCCCTTCAGGACGCCGCGATCGATCCTCCCCTGGGTCCATGTCGCGACATCGTGGACGAGGAGCGCGTAACCGCCGTTTGGAACCTGATGCTCGACTATGGGCGGCAGGACATCGCCACGCAGATCGAATGGCTGGAAGAGACCATCCAAGACATAGGAAAGAACTTCTGACGAAAGGACAAAACCGTGCTCTATCCGCAGCAGAACGACACGAGAAACACGCTCGACCTCTCCGGTTTCTGGGATTTCAAGCTCGACCCCGAGGAAGTGGGCGAAGGGGAAGGCTGGCACAACGGACTGGACGCGCCGCGGACCATCGCCGTGCCCGCGAGCTGGAACGAGCAGTTCCAGGACACGCGGGACTATATGGACGTGGTCTGGTACGTGCGCGAGTTCTACGTGCCGCAGGGCTGGGCCGGGCAGCGGATATCCCTCCGCGTCGGATCGGCCAACTATGCGGCCAAGGTCTGGATCAACGGAGAGTTTGCCGGCGAGCACTATGGCGGGCACCTGCCCTTTGCCCTGGAGGTAACAGACCAGGTCGTCTGGGGCAGACCGAATACCGTCGCCATCCAGGTAGAGAACAAGCTGACCCCGACCCGCGTGCCACCGGGCAACATGGGGAAGGGCGGTATGTTCTCCATGATGGGTTCTCACCCAGACGCCAACTTTGACTTTTTCCCCTACGGCGGCTTGCACCGCCCCGTGGTCCTGTACGCGGTGCCACAGGCCCACGTCGAGGATGTGACCGTCGTCACCGAGATCGAGGGTGCGAATGGGATCGTCAAGGTCCACGTGGTGCAGGCAGGGGGCGACCTGCCAGGCATCGTCACACTGACCGGCCAGGGAGGCGTGGTCCAGGCCGGCCTCACGTTCAGTGGTGGGTCCGCCCAAGCCGTGCTCACCGTGTCCGATGCGCGCCTGTGGTGCCCCGAGGATCCGTACCTCTACAAGCTGGAGGTGGCCCTGACCCTGGGCACACAGGTCATCGACCGCTACACACTGGATGTCGGCATCCGCACGATCGCCGTGCAGGGCAACCGGGTCGTGCTCAACGGCAAGCCAGTCTTTCTCACCGGGTTCGGCAAGCACGAGGACTTTCCGGTGCACGGTCGCGGACTGAATATGCCGCTGATCGTCAAGGACAACGCGCTCCTCAAGTGGATCGGGGCCAACTCGTACCGTACCTCACACTATCCCTACTCGGAAGAGGCCATGCGCATGGCCGACCGTGAGGGCATCCTCATCGTCGATGAGACCCCGGCCGTGGGGCTTTCTTTTGCTGACGGCGAGGAGAATATCCAGGCGCGGCTGGCGCAGTGCAAGCAGCAGGTCCGAGAGCTGGTCGCCCGGGACAAGAACCATCCCAGTGTGATCATGTGGAGCCTCGCCAACGAGCCTTTGCTCGCCCCGCTCGGGGCAGCGACGATGGGCACCGGCAGAGCCGAGCCCTCCCCCGCCGCGGCGCCCTTTTTCGGTGAGTTGTTCGACCTGGTGCGGGGTCTCGACCCGACCCGGTTGGTGACCGTGGAAGCGCCGATGGCGCGCGGGTACGTGGACTGGCTGTCCAAAGTGGACGTGATGTGCGTTCACCGCTATACCGGCTGGTACAGGCTGGGCGGGCAGTTGGAGCGGGCATTGGAGCACCTGGAGAGCGACCTGGACGGGGTGTACGAGATGTACGGAAAGCCCATCGCGATCACCGAGTTCGGCGCGGACACGATCGCCGGTATGCACAGCGACCCCGCCGAGATGTACAGCGAAGAGTACCAGGTCGAGTACCTGCGCGGGTACCTGGACCTGGCGGCGCGCAAGGAGTACATCGCCGGGCTGCATGTCTGGAACTTTGCCGATTTCAAGACCGGCCAGTCTCTGGTGCGCGTCGGGATGCTGAACCGAAAGGGCGTCTTTACCCGCGACCGCCGGCCCAAGATGGCAGCGCACCTGCTGCGCGAGCGCTGGACAAAGTAGCCATACTCTCGTGCCCACGGAGGACCGTGGGCACGAGACGTCAGGGTGTCTCTCGTTCCGACGCGGGAGCGTCGGAACGCCCCCCTCGTCGTTTCACATCCCCGCGCTCTCGGTGATCGGCCCGTAGAACGCGGGCCTTCGGTTCGCCAGGACGTCATTCCGCGCGGCGATTCGCTTGTCCCGCGCCAGCTCGATGTCCACCTCGACCACGGCCAAGTCATCGCGGTCGGCAGGGCCTCGATAGATGAGGTCCCCCTTGGGGGCTACGATCTGACTCTGCCCGGTGAAGGCGATCTCTCCGTGCGGACGGCGGTCTGCCCCGTACCGGTTCGCGGTCACGGCATAGACCATGTTCTCGATACAGCGGGTAATCATCGCCTGCTGGCAGTAGGTCAGCACCAGGTTGGCGGGGTGGCAGATCAGGTCCGCTCCCTTGAGGGCCAGCGTGCGCGCGACCTCGGAAAAGACCCAGTCAAAGCAGACCATCATGCCCACGCGCATCCCGCGCACCTCGTGGACCTGGAGGGGAACGTCTCCCGGGTCAAAGCAGTCCTGCTCGGTCCCAAAGAGGTGGATCTTGCGGTAGGTATGGGCCAGTCCCTCCGGCCCAATCAGCAGGGCGCTGTTATAGGTCCGGTCTCCCTGTCGCTCGGCGTAGCCCGTGACCAGGTAGAGGTCGCGCTGGCGGCAGAGCACCGTCAAGGCCTCCACCGTAGCGGACTGGCGTGGGTCGTCGGCGAGCGACTCCAACTCCGCCCGGTCCCGGACATAGTAACCAGTGAAGGCGAGCTCAGGGAGAACGATCAGATCGGCCTCCACGTCCTTGAGCGCGGCAAGTACCCGGCCCAGGTTTCGTTCGACCTGCCCGAATTCCGGGTAGAACTGGTAAAAGCCGACCTTGACCACACTGACCTCCTCTTCTCCCGTACACCTCGCACAGCGCACTTGTCCGCCGGACGCCGACTACACGACGCCCTCAAGTGGACTGCTCAGGAGCACGAGCCGGTAGTGCCCGATGTGCCGGAACCCCAGGGACTCGTACGCCCTCTGCGCGGCGATGTTGTGCTCGCCTGTGAATAGGATGGCTTTGCCCACACCCTCTGCACGGGCGTCCAAGAGGGAGGATGCGACCACAGCCCGAGCATACCCGCGCCGCCGCATCTCAGGTGCTGTGTACACTCCCCCGATCTGGACCGCCTCCGCGATCGCCGTGTTGAACGAGCTGCAGGCCACGAGCGTGCCCTCGCGCTCGAGCACCCAGGTGCTCTTCTCCTTGAGGTTGCGCTCCGCCACGGCACGGCATCGCTGTCGGAGCTCTGGCCCGTCTCGCTCCTGGATGGCCTCGATAGAGTAGGCGATGTTCCACTCTGTGACTACATCCAGGTCACCTGGCTCCATCCGTCTTCCCCTCACCTGCCCCGACCGCAAGGGGGCAGGCACGATCAGGTCCTCCAGCGCCAGGCTGTAGAGTTTTTCCACCTGGTCCAACTGGATGCGCGCCTCCTCGATCTCGAGCGCGGCCTTTGCGGCGCTCACCTGGTCGTTCGGCCCGATCAGACCCCCGATCGGGCGCCTCGAGGCGCGGGCCGCCGCCCGCCACAGGGTGTGAAGATGGGCCGGGGCCTGGAAGATCAGCACCCGGTTCCAAAAGTGGGCCACAAGGCCGGCGATCTGCCCCTCTTCCCAGGCAGCAGCGTACGTGCCCTGGTAGGGCAGACCGTGATCCACGAAGCCCGAAAGGCGCAGGTTGCCGACCAGGAACATCGAGGTCTCTATGCGCGGCAGGGCAAAGGCCTCCAGTGCAGCCTCATCGCCCGGTTGTAGGATGCAGATCTCTGGTTCGCTCACTTGCATTTCTCACTGGTCGACAACCGACCCGTCTACGTGCAGCCGGGTCTGCACTGCCCGGGGCCGGTAGGGATGCCGCTCCTGGGCGTCCGGAGCCAGCTCGATGCCGATCCCCGGGACATCAGGGATGATCAAGAAGCCATCCTCCACCCGCAGCGAGGTCTTGACGATCTCGCTCTTGGGTGGCTCCAGCTCACCTGTCGGGTACTCTTGCAGCGCAAAGTTGGGAATGCACGCCGCGAGCTGCAGGCACGCCGCTGTGCTCACCGGGCTCAACGGGTTGTGTGGGACCACGCCCACGTGATGCGCTTCGGCGAGGGCAGCGATCTTTTTTGTGTGCGTCAGCCCGCCGGCCATGCACACGTCAGGACGGACGTACTGCACGGCCCCGCGGCGCAGCAGGGCCTCGAACTCGTAAATGGTATGCAGCCGCTCGCCGGTGGCGATCGGGATGTGGATGTGGCTCGCGACCAGGGCCATGGCGTCAAAGCTGTCCGGCAGGATGGGGTCCTCGTAGAAGAAGGGATGGAACTCCTCAATGCCCTGCGCCAGGACGATCGCCTCGCTCGGGGTCAGCCGGCGGTGGATCTCGATGCACAGATCGACCTCGTTTCCCACGGCCTCGCGATAGCGGCGCACCGTGTCGATCGCGTCTCGCATCTTTTCCACGTGGGTCTTGAAGTAAGGCACCCCGCGCGGCTCATCCAGGAAGGGCGTCAGGTGCCCCACGGCGGTAAAGCCCGCCTCCTTGGCCCGCACACATCCCTGGATCAGCTCCTCCTTGGTCCTGCCAAAGACGTGATAGTACACCCGCGCCCTGTCCCGGCACTTTCCCCCCAGGAGCTGGTAGCTCGGCACACCCAAGTGCTTGCCGGCGATGTCCCACAGGGCGATGTCGATCGCGCTCAATGCCCCCATGATCGCCGCCCCGCGGAAATGGCTCCAGCGGTACAGGGACTGCCAGTGGTGCTCGATGCGCAGCGGGTCCTGGCCGATCAGGTAGCGCTTGAACGTCTCCACAGCACCCGCAGAGGCCTCCAGGTATCCCCACGCGCCTGACTCACCCAGGCCCGTGATCCCCTCGTCGGTATGGACCTGGACAAAGAGATAGCGGTCCACGAAAATGGTCTCGATCCCAACGATCTTCATTGCTCCCCTCTCCTCCGACCCACCCGGGTCGCCCAAATCCTTCGGGTGTCTACGTTCCCCGCAGTTGCTTCACCGCACGGGCGACCCGCAGGGCCAGGTTTGTGACGGTCTGCAGGCCGATCGCGTCCTCCGACGCCCGCCCAACGATCGCCGCCCCGGAGTGGCTGAACCCCGGCCCATCGGCGATCGCATAGATGTCCTGCTGCAGCAGATAGGTCTGGATCGACTGCAGCGTCAGCTCCTGCCCGCCATTTCGAAAGCCGCCGCAGGCGATGCCCCCTCCCACCCTGCCCGTCAGTTCGAATCGCCCACCTGTGCGCAAGACCACCGTGCGGTCCATCATCGTCTTCATCTGCCCGGTGACCAGCCCCATATACACCGGTGAAGCCAGGACCAGCCCGTCGCAGCGCCGGAGCGCGTCGTAGATGGGCCCCATATCGTCCTCGTGGACGCATTCTCCCTTCCGGCAGACAAAGCAGCCGTCGCAAGGGGTGATCCCCTTGCCTGCCAGCGAGATGTAGGTGGTCTCGATGCCCTGGTCCTCGATCACTCCCAGCGCGTAGCGCAAGGCATAGGCCGTGTTTCCCTCCCGGTGCGGACTGCCGTTGATGCCCAGGACGTTCATCTTTCACTCCTTCTCGCCCTCAGATGCCTACTGAAGGAGCATTGTACTCGAATCCTCCCCTGATGCAAGCGAACTGCCTGGACAAGAAAGGGCCAGTCGCCGGCCCGCCGTCGTTTGCCTTTGCGACTGGTTCGTGATACAATGAGGAAGAAATTCGGAAATTCTTCCCTGGAGGACGATCGATGAGCATAGTAACCGTTCAGCTTCGACGCAAGGGGGTGATCACGCTCCCCATAGGGTTGCGCAAGAGGTACGGCCTGAACGAAGGCGATGTGTTCGCGCTGGAGGACCTGGGCGACGGTACGTTTCTGCTTCTCCCTCGTGTTTCCCAGGTGGCGAGATTGGGAGATCGCGTGGCAGAAGTGATGGAGGAGAGTGGGGTCAGTACGGAAGAGGTACTGAAGGCATTGGAAGAGGAGCGGGAAGAGTACTACCGCGAACACTATGCCTAGCCCTCACCTCTTCATGGATAGCAGTGCGCTCTTTGCTGGCGTGGTCTCGGCCGACGGTGCGTCCCGTGCCCTGCTGCTCCTTGCAGAGGGCGAACTGATCGTTCTCACTGTCTCCGAACAGGTGTTAACAGAGACCGAACGGGCGGTAGCCCGCAAGGTTCCCAAGGCATTGCCGACCTATCGCGAGGCTTTGCGCAGCACAAGGCTGCGCATTGTGCACAACCCGTCGTCAGAGGATGTGGAGGCCCACAGGGACATCATCGCTCACCGCGCCGACGTACCCATCGTCGTAGCGGCGATGCAGGCCGAGGTAGGCTATCTGGTCACCCTCAATCGCCGGCACTTTCTCGATGACTCTGGGGTAGCAGCTCGTTCGGGCTTGCGCATTGGCACCCCGGGCGATGCCTTGGTCTGGATTCGAGAACGTCTCGTTCAATGAGCCGCCCCGACATCCTCTATCGCGGCCGATGGCCGCGTGGTCAGCGGAATCCAGATCCCTGGCTTTGTCCAGGGTGGGCCTTGGCCCGGGGTCACCGCTCGTGCATTTCGTCGTCGGTTCTGTAGATGTGGGCAGTCATGCGCGGCAGGTTCGCCATGTCAAACGACGGCTCGAACGACTCTACCAGGGCCACGTTCGCCGCGACCTCTCGAGGCCAGCGCATGCCCACGTTGGCGACGTGCACACGGCTGTCACTGAGCACGAACTTGAGGGCCACCTCGTACAGGTCGTGCGCGCCCTGCCACCCTGGGGCGATATACCCCGCCATACGCTGCAGGATGCCAGAGGTCATCGGCCGCATCACCGACACCCCCATATCGGCCTCGCGGGCCTCGTTCAGCGCGTGCAGTGCTGCGCCCTGGTAGATCAGGTTGTAACGTACCTGCATCACGTCAAAGAGACCCGTGGCGACCAGCGGCCTGGCCGTCCAGGGCTCCTCCACCGTAAAGCCCACGTGGCGCACGACGCCCTGCACGCGAAGCATCAACAGCGCGTCCAGCAGGCCGTCGTCGAGGATGTGCCGCACTTCTTCCTCGGTGTACATTCCGCCATGGAACTGGATGATGTCGATGGCGTCGGTGCGCAGCCGCTCCAGCGACGCCTCGACGCTGGATTTGACCTCGTCGGCTGAGCCTCGATAGCCTACCTTGGTCGCCAGGAAGAACTGATCCCGCCGGCCCTGTGTCGCCTCGCCGATGATCGACTCGCTGTTTCCGTCTCCATAGCCAGGTGCGGTGTCGATCAGGTTGATGCCCGCGTCCAGGGCAGCGTGGATGGTCTCGATCGCCAGCGAGCGCCCCTCGGACGTAAAGGGGTCCCACCCCCGCGCCCGGTTGACGCCGCCGAACGGGTAGCCACCCAGCGCGAGGCGAGTGACATGCAGGCCCGTCCTGCCGAACCGTACCTTGGGGTTCATATCCCAGCCTCCTGCTCGCTCACCGGTTCAGGATCACGTTGCCGTGCCCTGGGATCACCAGGGCAGCGGATTTCTTGATGCGCCGAAGGGTCTCTGCAGCTTGCTCGAAATCCACCGAGTTGTGGTATCCCTCCCCTGCCTCGTAGAACTCGACGTTCATCGCTGCATCTCCGGTGACGACGAGCGGCCCCATCGCGTATCGGCGGTCAGGGAGTGACGCCCCAGCGAAGGCCCGAGCGTGGAGTAGAGCTCAATGCTGGCGGGCAGCCACCCCTCGGCGGGAAAGAACAGAGGACGCTGCGCAATGTCTCGGAAGCGAGTACTGCGGCTTGAAGAGCAAATGCGCTGCGTCCTGCCTTGCACTGTGGGGGGTGTGCTTGTGAGTAGCAGCTTGCGCAAAGCCAGCAAACGATCAACGTAGGGGCAGGTACCGCACTTGGCCTTCCCACTCGTCGTCAAAGCTGCATTCTGCCAGGAGCAAAGTATCCTCAATTGCTTGGCCGATCGGGATAGCTCGGCTGACCTCGAACACCCCGGGCATGGCTTGACCCGATCGAACGCGCTGGTAGGCATACTTGGTGATCGTTGAGACGTCGTGCGTGAGCAGTACGCGCCCCTCTTGAGCCGCCCATCCCAGCACGGTCAGGTCATCTGCACCCGAAAGACCCACATCCTGCACACGAACGATATCCAGGCCCGGACGTCGACGCAGTAGCCCGCGAACGATGTCGTTGTTGAGGTTCTCGTCAGCGACCAGCCGCAGCATGCCCCGCAGCCCCTTGCTCCGCACGACGGCCTAGCAGACGCTCGCGTATGCCGTGTGGATCGAATCGCGCCTCGTTCTGCCTCTGTGTCTCGTCTGCCTGCACTCGCCGTTGCCGTAGATAGGCCTCGACCTGGGGACGCCGCTGCAAGTAGTAGGCGATCACGGCGTACACGTTGGCCAGACCCAGCGATGGATACTGGAGCACAATCTCCTCGGCGGTAGCTCCCTCCCCAAACGCTGCCACCACCGTATCCAGTGTCACCCGCGTTCCACTCACCCGCATGACACCATCGACATCCGCCTCCAGCGGAACGGGCCCAGCGGTGATTGCCAGATCAACGTTGTCCATTGCCATCTTTCTTCCTGCCGTTCCGTTCTACCTGCTCGGCTGAAGGGACGACGTGCCCCTGTCCACAGCGCTTTGCGGCTCGAATACACCACGAGGGAGTTCGATCTTTGTGCGTCCTATGTCGCCCATCGCGCAGTTTTCACAATCCGCGATCTATTGGCCTCCCAGCTCGAAGCTATTGTACCACATCTAGCAGGTTTGAGCTACTGCAACCTGGATGCTGCGTTCGCCCCTCGGACGTAAAGGGGTCCCACCCTCGCGCCCGGTTGATGCCGCCGAACGGGTAGCCGCCCAGCGCGAGGCGAGTGACCAGCAGGCCCGTCTTGCCGAACCGTACCTTGGGGTTCACGCGCCAGCCTCCCGCTCGCTCACCGGTTCAGGATCAGGTTGCCGTGCCCCGGGATCACCAGAGCAGCGGCTTTCTTGATGCGACGGATGGTCTCCGCGGCCTGCTCGAAATCCACCGAGTTATGATACCCCTCCCCCGCCTCGTAGAACTCGACGTTCATCGCCGCGTCTCCGGTGACGACGAGCGGCCCCCAGCGGGTATCGGCGATCAGGGAGTGATGCCCGAGCGTATGCCCGGGCGTGGGGTAGAGCTCAATGCCGGGGGGCAGGCGCTCCTCGGCGGGGTGAAACCGATCGATCCACCGAGCGTCCTCTGGGCTGCGCTCCCGCCACTCGGCGAGTCCGGCCTGGGCCATCAGCCACGGTTTGCCCTCGAACAGCTCGATGCCAAAGCGATGATCCCCGTGCCAGTGGGTCAAGAACACGGCGTCGACACTCGCCGGAGACAGGCCGGTGCGGTCGAACAGCAACGACCGGAGCGGCTCGGGGTGCGGCGACGGGTCGACCAGCAAGCGATGCCCTCCCGCCTCAAGCAGGGCGCACGTTGCAGAGACCGGGTGTACGCGCTCCGTCTCCCCCCAGAACTTGTTCATGCTCAACGTACCGATGTTGATGATCCTGAACGCGACCTGACCAGACATCCAGCACCTCCTTTACGCGCTAGCTCACTCCCTGCTTGCCCCGTTCCAGTGCATCCATAAGGGACTCACGAGCAATGCGTCCCTCGAAAAAGTCGCTGGCCGCCTGCAGGTACAGGGTACCCCTTCGCAGGGCCTGGGCGTACTGACTCTGAGAGGCGGCATCCCTGATCGCTGCATCGAGGTCGATTGTCCCATCGGGCTCGCCGCGCTGGATCGACCTTGCCAGGCGGATTACCGCGTCCTGCAGGTCATAAAAGTGGGTATCCACGATAAAGCGTCTCACCTTGTCTGGGTCTGGAACGGCGAACGCCTCGGCATAGCGGTGCAGGTCGACGTAGAACCGCTGGCGCAGCTTGAACAACCGCTCCAGCCAGCCGTCGATGTCTTCCTGGTCGGGGATAAAGGTATGCAAGGCGATCAGCGCTCGCTGCCACAGCGCCCGGAGCACGCCCTCGATCTCGTCCACTCGCACGGCGCGAGCCGCAGCGGACGACGCCATCCCGGCCTCCAGCGTCTCTGGGACGTAGGGTGCCTCCTGTCCGCTCCCATAGACCTCGCGAAACAGGTACACGTCGTGGTAGACGCTGCAGTCGGTCGGTGACAGCGCGCACCCTGCATCCGCCTCACGAAAAACGGGCTTCATTTGCAGGTCAGCGGCGCGGTGGCAGAGCCAGCCCAACACGAAGGCCAGCTTGTCCACCAGGCCGTTGCTGTCCTGGCGGCTGGGCCACTCCTGGCGGATCCGCTCCAGCAAGGGCACGACGAACTTGGCCCCCGAGCGGGTGACGCCGCCCAGGCGGGCGATCTCCAGGCGCTCGCCGAGAGCGATCTTGAACGCTTCGCAAATCTCCGGCGAATGCAGCGCCAGGCGTGCGCAGTCGTCGGTCACAGCGGTATGGGTGATATTCTCGGACATCGTCGCTCCTATCGAGTCCTCTCAGTGGGCGGCAGATCGCCTGAACGGCAGGTTGCGATCTGTCGCCGCGGAATTCCACACACTCTCAATCCTGCCCCCGGCCATACACGGATCCACGCGCGTTGCGGCGTGGCAAGCCGCGGTAGGCCAGGCATCCGTTCTCTACTCCGGCAGCCGGATCGGGCACGTCCCGTACTCCGCTACCATCTCTGTCACGCGCTCGACCCGTTCGAGCTTGCCCTCCGCCATGACGTTGTCTGCCACGCCGAGGATAAAGGCATCGCCAGGCGCGATCGCGCGGAACAGGTCGAGCATGTAGGCCTCAAACTCCCCGTCCGTGACCGGGTCGCAGAGCATCACCGATGGGATGCCGCCCCAGATGATCACCTTGTCCCCAAGCCGGGCCCGAGCCCGGGCCAGCGTCAATGGGACCATCGGTGCGGTGACAAAACACTCGGCCATGTCAAAGCCCGACTCGATGATCAGCTCCAAGAGCAGGCTCGTGTCCGCATCGGCGTGACAGGCCAGCGTCTTGCCCCGTTCGTGCATGCGCCGGGCGAACGGCTGAAAGTAGGGCAGCATATACTTGCGGAAGAAGGGAGGCGGGGTCATCCGCGAGTCAAAGTGCTCGCCGTGCAGGACCAGTCGGGCCGGGGAGTCCAGCGTGATCTGCTGGACCACCTGGGCCTGCTCTTCGAGCACCCCGAGCAGGTGATCGACCAGGTCCGGGTGATCGTAGATGTGGTAGAACACGTCGTTGTACCCGATCAGCTCGCGCATGATCCGGTAGATCGGTGAAGCGCCGATGGAGACCAAGGGCACGCCATCCCCCCCGATCTCGGCCTCATAGGCCAGGTACTCCTCGTAGGTGGGCGTGAGCTCGGTGTGCTGGACGATGTATTCTACGACCGGGTAGTCCTCCGGGCCCTTGATCATGTGCTCGACCTCGCGCCGGTCCGTGATGCCCCCCCGTTCCAGCATTTCCGAGCCTCGGTGCAGCGTGGAGACTTCACCCACGGGCGTCACATACCGCGTGAGCATCTCATCCCCACGTTCTTGCCGCTCCACTTCCACGTCGCGCAGCTCGCTGCGGTAGATCCGCCCCTCGCGCGCCGGCGTCCCCACCCCAAGATCGTGCTCGATCTGGCGCAAGCTCCATCCTCGGTATTTCCCTGGGAGTGTCCCCCGGCGCACCTGGGCCTCGTACCAGATGGCCAGCCGCGGGATCCACGGAATTCGATCCGGGCTTTTGCCCGCCATGATTGCCAAGAGCCGTTCTCTGTCGTTCATTCTTCCTCCCTGCCTAGACGTTTTGCCCCGTGCGCGAGATGATCTCGTCTTGCACATCCCGGTCGAGTTCGGTAAAGCATGCGCTGTAACCGGTGATACAAACGGTTGGGGCGGCTGCCTCGTCCCGCAGAGGGCGCTGCGACGGTCGGAGACCGGGGCCGTCCTCAAGCATCAAGCGTTGTGGCCCAGGGTGGCACAATCCCGAGCTCGGTGGACAGGCTCTCTAGCCGCTCTTTGTGTTCAGGGCCCACGGGGATCCCATCCTGGCGATAGGCCCTCTCCCGCGCAGCCTCCACGCCCCCTGGAAGATAGGCCTCCTCAAAGCCCTCCAGAGGCTGCAGGGCGCGGACGGCCCGCACGTACCGGTCCATCTCCCCTCTGAACCGCTCCGGGGGCATGAACAGATCGATCCGGAAGGCAATGACCAGAGAGCCCTGATTGGCGCCAGGGTACTTGGGAGCCCCCCGACCCGGATCGATGGGCAGCCCGGCCAGCAGGCCGCCCCAGGCCTGGCAGATCGCACCCAGGCCGATGGAACGAAAGACGAGGCCCGGGGTCAGGCGGGCGACCTCATCGCGGTGCGGGTCGCTGCTGTACAGGTCGTGCATCGCCCCAAAGTCCAGCACCACCGGGTCCTCAGCGGCAGTCGGCGCGCTGAACGACATCGGTGACCCTCCAGCGGCATTGAACACGGGCTGACCGGGCGAGAGGCTGAGCTGGTGCCCCGACGTGACATAGCAGAGCATGTCGTGTTCCAGGGTCAGCCGGGCATAGATCCCCGCCGCGCCGAAATGACCGTGGTTGCGCGTGAGCAAGACGGCGATGCCCGTCTGCTCGACTTTGTCGATCAGCGCCAGTGTACCTTCGTATGCTGGAAAGTAGCCCAGGCCGCCATCTCCATCTACCAGCAAGCTGACCGCAGTCTCCTGGACAATCTGGACCTGGGGATCGCTGTTCAGCCGGCCATCGCGCATCAACAGGGCATAAGTCGCCATCTGCCGGCTTCCGTGGCTGAACACACCGCGCAGGTCGTTGGTGACCAGCAGCTCGGCAAGGAGGTCAGCCTTGGGCTTGGGCAGGCCGACGCGCTGTCCGGCCTGCGAGATGAACCCGTGCAAGTCCTGGTGGCGGACCCGGAGGTAGGTCTCGGGCGGATTGTTCATGCGGTCCTCCTTCTCGATCAGCGTGGGACGAGCGGTTGCCAGGTAGCGATCTCTCGCACGCAGGCAGCGACCTCATCGATGACCGCCGAGAACAACGCCCCTCCCTTTTCTGGCGTGGCCAGCTCTGGATGGCCGTATGCGCCGCTCTGGGTGGTGTGCTCAAAGGGCCGGGTGATGGCCACCCGGCTCCCGCGACCAGAGTACGGGCTGTAGAAAGCGGACTCAAAGGGCTCGTTTGCCCCACTGGCGGCCTGCATGTCCACCAGTTCGAGGCGCAGGTGGAGGATCATGCTCGTCTCCAGCTCGCAGGAATGGGTAACGTACTTTTGCTCCAGGATGTCCAGCGCCGCGATCTGCGCTGCGGCAAGCTCAAACCACGTGCCCAAGACCAACCACAGGTCGTGGGCATCCCGGTGGCGCATCTGCACCTCGTACAGTGCGGCTCGCGCTGGCAGCACGTTCCCGCCATGCGCGTTCAAGAACAAGACGCGCTTGAACCCGCTTCCGATCAGGCTCTCCAGGACATCCACCAGCAGGCGCTTGTAGGTGTCATTGCTCGCGCTGATCGTCCCCGGAAACTTCAAGTGATGATCCGACGCGCCAATCCACAGCAGCGGTGTAAAGAGTGCCTCATCGCCCAGGACGCCTTCGGCGCGGCGCACGATCTCCTCACAGATCATCGAGTCGGTCAGCAGAGGGAGGTGACGCCCGTGCTGCTCCATGGAGCCCAGGGGTACGACAACCACCCTGTCGGTGAGAGGCGGGATTTGAGTCCAGTTTCGTTCGCCATATAGCATAGTACTCCTCCAAGCTGGGCCTAGCTGTCCTCAAGCAAGAGATGAGCGACGATATCTCCATCGCCTTGCGCGTAGGACCTGACAAACCTCTCGTACTCGCTTCGGTCTGTGAACTGCGAGAGCACAGCATCCGGCGTTGGCAGAGTCCCCTGGCGCAAGCCCACGTAGTCACGGTAGCTCGAGAACTCCCAATCTTCCGGCCGGTTGGCTAAACCGGATGCAACTGGATTCAGGTGTATGTACCTGGAGAGGTGCAGGAGATAGACATCTTGGTCAACACACACAGCCTGGAACTGCCCCTGGAACAGAGCGCCCACGCGTCTGTAGCGCTTGTTCATAGCCTTGGTATAGGAGATGATCATTTGCTGCATACGCCTTGAAAGATGATCGTCGTGTGGGCGGACCAGCAAGTGGTAGTGATTGGGCATCAGGCAGTAAGCGAGGATCGAGGCATAGACTTCCGAAGTCTCGAAGACTTCGGAAGTCTGTCCCTCGCCGGCCAGGTACAGGCGCAGGCGGCGGAGAAAGAACAGGTAGTTCTCTGGCTCATAGAACACCCTTTGCCGGTTGGCTCCCCGGTTATATAGATGGTAGGTTTCCCCGGCTACCAGGGGCAGGGCTCTGCGGGGCATTGACATCCTCCCACACGTGACTACACTCACTGGTATCCCTGGAAAACCAGGCACCCTAGATCCGGTCTTGCACTGGCGCACGCTCGGCCCTGGCGTATAGCTCTGCCCACTCGGCCGATCCATCGTCGGGGCGGACCTGCATGCTCACTCCTCGTTCCTGCGCCGGTATGTTCCCTGCCAGGCCGTCGCTCCAGCACTGCTTGAGGCTGGCATAGTGCCGTACCCGACCGCCGGACCATACGACCGAGAGCAGCAGTCGCGGCTCGGGCAGCTCATAGGGCGGCTCCATGCTGTACCGGATGAGCGCGCTTTCGTCCACCTCGATCCCCAGTCCAGGGCCATCGGGGACGCGCGCATAGCTGCCGGCGATGGTCAGCGGTTTGACCAACAGGTCATCCGTGTAGATGTTCAAGCAGTTCACCGCCGGCCACTGCGCATGGGAGAGCACGGCCCCCAGGTGCAGCGACAGCGCGGTCGTCAGGCCCGTACCCACCATCTGCAGCCAGAAGGGCTTGTCAAACTCGGCAGCAAGGGTGCCCTGTCCTAGTACCCGGGCCACGCCGCCGCCGACCACGAACCCGTCGCACGCTTCACCCCGCACGACCGCTGGGAAAGGCGGGTTGCCAAAGTGCAGCGCGATCGGCCGGGTGGTCTTGCGGCGCAACTGGCGCAGTCCCTCCACATCGCGCTGCATGATCGGCGACTCATAGATCCGCACGCGCTCGTGCTGGTCGAGCTCAGCCAGCACCGGCGCGGCGTTGCCGGCGTTGATCAACATCTGGTTCCAGTCCAGGTCGAGGTGAAAGTGCGGCGGCGTCACCTCGCCGATCGCGCGCACTTGCTCGTAGATATCCCACCACGGGCGGGCTTTGATCTTGTACGAGGTATAGCCCCGCGCCACGGCCTCCTGTGCCTCCGCAGCGAACGCCTCAGGGGGCATGTCGATGTTCCACCACGAGATCGGGCACCACTCACGGACCTGCGGCAGATTGAGCAGCCGGCAAACCGGGACCTCGAGCGCCTTGCCCACCAGGTCATAGAGGGCCATCTGCAGGCCTGCCCCCAGCGAGTCATCCCCCAGGTAGTCCGCCGGGTTGCCCCCCTTGACGCGCTCGATTGCTTCGTCCGAGACGCGTCCCCAGGTGTAGTGGAGGATCGTCTCGCCGTAGCCCACGATGCCAGGGGCATCGGTCGTCACACGGATCACCTCGCTGATCCGCCACTGCCAGATCTCGCGCGCGTTCCACTGCTGGCAACGCGGCGTAAAGGGGACATCCACGACAATCCGTTCCACGTCTCTGATCTTGAGTCCGGGACTCATCGGTTCTCACCTCCTCGGACAGGCGGCGCGGGGACAGGGCCACCCCGGCGGACGGTTCTCCGCTCTGAGAGTGGCCCCCATGCCGCGAGCGCGCTCTACGTCGATCGTCCCGCGGAGAGCTCCGGCAGGACGAATTTCGGCATCTTGGCGATGTAGGTGAAGGTCGGGTTGACGAACGCGGTGCACCGCGCCTCCAGCACTTGGCCGCACAGGAGGTATGCCTCGCCCCGCGCAAAGCCGTACGACTCTTCCAGCCACAGGATCATCGCCTCCAGGGCGTAGCGAAAGGCATCCTCAGCCGGGCGAGCCATCGCCAGGGTCGCGATGTGAGTCTCGTTCACCAGGCGTGGCCAGTGCATCGAGCCCGGCTTGTCCGACAGCTCACACCACACGCGCACCCGCCCGCTGGCCTCGATGCCTCCCGCGCCGCAGATCTCACCGTCGCCCTGGATGGCGTGCATATCGCCGATCTGGAGCAGCGCACCCGGCGCGTTGACGGCGAGACACACCGCCGACCCGGTGGTTACCTCTTGGGCATCAAAGTTGCCGCCCCAGTAGCCCGCCCACCCATTGTGGTACCGCTCGCGGGCCGGGGCGACCCCGACAAAGCCGAGCATGGGCGCGATGGGCAGTTCGAGTTCATCGCTCCAACGGATCAGGCCATCCCGGATCTCGACGATACGATGGTGCGTGCCGATCCCCGTTCCACCCATCCAGCCAGGCATGGCTCCCGTACTTCCCCGAAAGTTGGTAAACCCGAGGGGGTCGAGATCGATGAGGCCGATGTGCACGGTGAGCATTTGGCCGGGCGCCGCTCCCTCCACGTAGATGCAGCCGCTGGATGGGTTGCCCCCACGCAGCCGCTCGCGCAGCATCTCGCCCTCCGGATGCGTATCGAGCCACGGTC
>JADHXD010000113.1 GCA_016783145.1 Anaerolineae bacterium | reverse complement strand
TGAAGGCGAACCGCGTCTCGACGTGGTCCAGGTGCAGGCTCACCCCGACATCTGCCTCCAGCAGATGGTTCTGCCGTTCGCCGTAGGGCACCCAGTCGTTGAAAAAGACCGACCGCTCATAGAGACCCAGCTCCTTGCTCAAGGCAATCGCCCGGTCCACGGCCTCCATTTTCTGCACGAGCGCGTTGGGCCGCCGTACTCCCATGAAAAAGAGCTTGACATCGTCCCGGCGATCGCAAACCAGGTGCATCGCTCTGATCAACGTCTCTGTGTCCAGCCAGTTCCAGATGCCGCCGCCCCACAGGATCACCTTGTCCCCGGCCCGGATCGTCTTGTGAACCCCTTTCAAGACACGCCGGGTATGCTGAGGTGGTTGGTCGGGCAGTCCAAACGGCACCACGTCCAGCAGGTCGCGCAGCCCAGGGTCCTGCCGGTGAGTATGGGGATTCACCCGCCCCATCGCCGAGAGCGCGCCCAGCCAGTAATCCCGCTGCCTCTCGTGGGCACAGATGAAAAAGTCGCCCACGCGGAGCTGCATTCTGAGCATGTCGAGATCGCTCTCATACGAGCTCTGCTGCCTGAGGGGATCGGCCCGCGTCTCGCGCTGCAGGCCCTCCAGTAGGAAAGGGTTGTACATGTCTAGCACGAGGGGGATGCCCATCTCGGCCAGGAAGGGATAGGCCGTCAGAACAACGCCTCGCGTGACCAGGACATCACAGTCCTCCACGTGGGCGCGCAGCTCCCGGGCGTGAGCGCACACGTGCAGTGACGCCTGCAGATCGCTGGCATCTGGAACCGCGTCCATAGGCACGAACGGCGGCACGATCAGCTTGACCCGGAAACGCTGTCCCAGGACCCTGGCGAACTCCCAGTAGCGGATCCCCGGGCCTGCCATCCGCTCACCTACCGTATCATTGGGGATGAGCGCGACGGCCGTCGGGGCCACGGAGGACTGAGGGGACTCGATCACGGGTTCACTCCTGCTTACACGCGCCGGTCCAGCACACGCTCGTAGAGCTCCCGCCAGCAGCGCGTCACGTTCTCCCACGTATAGCGCCGCAGCACCTTATCTCGCCCCGCCTGACCCAGACGTTCTCTGAGCTTCGGGGATCCCAGGAGGTGCAGTAGCGCCTGGCCCAAGGAATCCACGTCGGCCACTTCCACCAGGATGCCGTCCGTGCCATCCTCGACCACGCTGGGCACGGCTCCGGCCCGGCAGCCGATCACCGGTTTCCCTGCGGCCCAGGCCTCTACAAACGCGCGTCCAAACGACTCGTACCGCGACGGATAGGCCAGGAGGTCACAAGCCGCGAAAAGCCCCGGCTTTTCCTCCTCCGCGAACCCGTGTATGAACGTGATGCGCTCCCGCTCGGCAGGAGACAACTCGCCGTCGATCAGGTTCTCCAAGTGCGCGGTGTAGTGCGTGACTGCTCCGGCGATCAGCAGCCGGGCCTCGGGCCGCTCCTCCCACACCTGCTTCATAGCCAGGATCAGGGTGTCGATGCCCTTGTTTCTCCCCTGCTGACCGATGAACCCCACCAGGGGACGATCGTCTATGCCGTACCGCTGCCGCACATGGGCACCGTCGGCCCGCTCAAAGCGATTCGGCTCGATGCCCGAACCGATCACGGTGATCTGTTCGCCGGGCACGTGCCAGGTATCGATCAGATAGTCGCGTTCGTAGCTCGAGTTGGCGACATAGGCATCGGCCTGACGAATGGCGCGGTAGATCATCGACCGGTCAAAGCCCCACCTGTCCAGGGGATGCAGGGCCCCATAGAAGACGATGGGCTTGCCCGAGCGGCGACATGCGTGCTGCGCCACGTACATGTGCAGCAGGGGAAAGGCCGTCGCCGTCACGATGTCCCCACCATACGTTTCCACGCTGCGGCCCAGCCCGGGCAGAATAGGGCCGCAGCACCAGGTACGCAGGTACTGGTTGCCGGGCAGGTGCAGCCGGTAGGCCATCTGCTGCACGTTGTAGAAGAGCTTCCCGAAGCGGTTGTACACCGCAAAACGTCGCACCCGCACACCGTTCAGCTCGAACTCTCCCGGCGGAAGCACGGGCAGCGATGGATTGACAAAGACCTCGGTGTTGTAGCCGTTCGCCGTATAGACCGTTACCCGGTCACCGTAGCGGGCCACGAGATGCTCAGAGAGACACTGCATAAAGTGCTCGCTGCCACCCAGCGCGGGATAGTAGCCGTGTACGACGTGGAGCATGTCCAATGGTTTCAGGGACCTCCTTGCTCAACGGCACGCCCGCAGCTATCCCGCTCCAGGCGCAGCACTCCACCATCGTACCAGTATGCGACGGTGTGGGGACCCTGCGCCAGTTGGCCGATCGCCTCGGACTTGGTCTCGATCCCGAGCACGTTCAGCTCCCAGTCAGGCCAGGCTTCCACCACGCGATCGTACTCCAGGACCTCGGCTGCAGCAGGGAACGCGTTCCGAAACACATACGCGTACTCGATGTTGTCCGGTATGTTGAGTGCCACAACCCGGCAGTCAGGCGGCAGGCCCGGCAGCTTGCCGCGTACCTCCATCAGAATGGCTTCACTTGTCTCCGAGGCCTTCCCCCAGATCGCGCAGCGGTACCTGAGGACCGACAAACTCACGACCGCGTACACGACGGCCGCGATGGCTACGATGGCCCTCGCTCGCCGCTGATCCGCTTTCAGCGTGCGGTACGCGCCAACAAAGGCGATCCCCAACCCCATCGCGATGCCCAAGGAGGACAGGTAGACGGTGCGTTCGGCGACAATGGGGATGACCGGCACGATGGCCCCAACCGCCCAGGCGGTGCAGAAGAGCAGCGCCCGCTTGTGGCTGCAAAGTGGCTCCTGCGCGCGTGCCCGAATCCCGATCCAGGCGGCAGTCGCCAGCGCCCCACAGGACACCGTGAGGGCGGCGACCGGCAGCACAGGGGACGTGCGCCACAGCGGCAGGGACGCCTGAACAGCATAGTTGCTGGGCAGTGCGAACACGCCAACAAATGCATAGTATGCGAGGTTCAGCAATAGGCGCGGTGCCGTCACATGCACGGAATAGGCGCTGTCCTGCGGAACCCGCAGCAAGGCGAAAACGATCCCCAGCGCGACCAGGGTCAGCGAAGGAAGGAGGAAGCGGACGCTGCGCCTCTCCTGTCGTGAGGGGTAGAGCACATCGTAGACCAGCAGTATCGGCGGGAATGCAAGGCTGGTCTCCTTCGAGGCGAGCGCACCAAAGCAACAGAGAAGGCAGGCGACAAACCAGGGGCGACCACGGCCTCTTCGGAACAGGATGTAGCTCACCATGCCCGTCGACACAAGCGACCCAGCCAAGAGCTCGTTGCTGGCGGCGTACCACAGGACCGGCTCGGCGTGCGAAGCGGACGTCGCAAACAGGACCGTCGCCGCCAGGCCGGCAAGCCTGTCCTGTGTGAGTAGGCGGGCGACAGCGCCCACGTTGGCGGATACGATGCTGCACAGGACGATGCTCGTCACCCGGTACGCGGCGGGGCTGAGACCGAACCACCTCCAGCACAGAGAGACAAACACGTCAAACAAGGGCCGGTACCAACCAAAGCGCATCCCGGCAAACCAATGCGGGACCTCCTGCCAGGAGACGTGCATATTCCGCAGGAGGACCGGCCAGTCATCAGAGACAAAGTAAGCGTGGACCCGGGGGACAAAGACGAGCGCGCCGAGAGCGAGGGACAGGGCCAGGTAGAGTGGGTAGCCCCAGAAGGTACGCCAGAGATGACCGGGCCTCGGTCCCGGCGCCACGTTCCTCAATGGATCATCCCCCTTTGCGCCACTTGGGCCATCAGATCACTCGCTCTCATAGCACACAGGCAGGTACACACGCGTGGGATCGCCGACATAGAGATAGACCTGGCTTGTAGCTGGACTCCCTCGAACGTGCTGCCCATCTACAAGCGCCGAAACGGTCATCGCTCCCAGTGAGTGCCAGCCTGTGACCAACCCTGTTGTCCTGATCTCCAACTCCACAGGCGATGTGTCAACCACTACACCGCCTGAGGGAATCGCCTCCAGTCGAGCGATCGCGTGCTGGATGTCCCAGGTGAACGAGCCATCCCCCTTGTTCTGGATCGCTCTCGTCGTGCTCTCTGTGTCCCCCGACCCATGCGTGTGGTACAAGCGGATCTCCGCTGGGAAAGACAACTCCGGCGGCCTGGGGGACTGCCCCGTTCGCCCTGCGTTGTGATGGAACATCGGCCAGGGCCGCTCCGAGTCTGCGCTCCCGGTCAACTCCCAGATATACAGCGCCCCGAGCCCACTACCGCCCCCCTCGTTCCCGCCTCCGATCGCCATCTCCAGGAGGCCATCGTTGTCGAGGTCGTCCACCAGTGGAGAGCCGAACAGGAAAAAGTCGGTGCGCAGGGATGGGTCACTGTCTGGCACCCACCCCGAGCCGTCGCGCCTGACGGTCGCGATTCCGCGCGATCCATAGTGCGTGACCAGGATCTCGATGCTGCCGTTCCCGTCCAGGTCCGCCAGGACCGGGCTCTCCGGGATGGGGCTGTACGTAGGCACCCAGGGGTCGTTGGTTGGCGGCTGGAGGGGAAACCCGGACACGAGGTTGCCGTTGCCGTGCCAGGCATAGAGCCTGGTACATGTGCCTCCCGGTCGGCCGCAGCCGATGACCACCTCCAGGTCGCCATCGCTGTCGATGTCGCCGAGGGCAGGCGGCGCGTGCATATCCCCGGCCGTCTGCTTGGGCCAGCCAGTGACTGGTCGGCCATCGCCCTCCCAGGCGTACACCCAGCGGCCGTCCCCTCCTTCCACCGTTCTCCCGCTGCCGGACACGACCTCCAGTTGACCGTCGCCGTCGATGTCGCCCAGGGCGGGCGAAGAGGCAACGTCGTTGTAGGTGGTGACCGGCCAGCCGGGCACATTGCTGCTGTCGCCGTTGATGGCCCATACGGTCGCGTACCGATAGTCGATCTGTTTCCAGTTCCCAGGACAGTTCCAAGGCGGGCTGCCCGTCCCGACCACGACCTCTGGCAGGCCGTCCCCGTCGAGGTCCCCGAGTGCCGGCGAGGACCAGCCCCCGCGCAGCAAGCAGTCACCGACCTCGTTCCCGGCGTCATCGTACCGGTAGATCGGCCAACCGCCAACGCGGGCCCCATCGTGGTGCCAGGCATGGATGCGCCGGTCAAGTCCTTCTACGACGACCTCCAGATCGCCATCCCCGTCCAGGTCGCCGAGAGCGGTGGTGCTCCAGATCGGGTCCCAGCAACCGTTGGGAAGGCCGCCGCCAGCGCTACCTCCTACCTCATCCGTCCTCGGCTGAGGCCACCCCGGGGCCGGAGAGAACGATAGGTCCAGGTCTCGCCCCGAACTGTAGCGATAGACCAGCACACCGCCATTTCGCCCGCTGTACAGGTCTCCTCCTGTCGAGACGACGATCTCGAGGTGTCCGTCATTGTCCAGATCGGCGACCGCCGGAGAGGCCCGTATCTCCGTCTGCTCGTTCCCGCACCCCGCAGGTGCGCCGGCTGCGTTCAGCTCGAGCGCGGTTTGCCGCGCCCAGGCTACGCCCCAGGAGGCGCCATCGTAGGCGATCACGTACAGCATGCCATCCTGCCCACCGACGACGATTTCCTGGTCCCCATCACCGTCGAAATCGGCCGCTGCCGGGCTCGACTCGCGGATGATCCCCCCACTTAGGGTCACCTTGGCACGCAGAGACGCATCGTGCACCGGCGAGCCGGCCTGCTGAGACCATTCGGAACCGCCAGGCGGCCCACTGGCAGTAGGGGCAGTCACACGAGCCAGCAAGCCCACCGCGACGATGGCCAACAGCGCGATCGTGCGGTCAAGTCGGGAGAGGATCGGCATCAGTCGCTTACACTCCCAGCTCGCGCAAGAGCTGCTGCAGTCTGATCTGGACGCGGTCTGGCACGAAATCCTCAAGCCTCTCGCGCTGCCGGGCGGTGATCCGGGATCGCAGGTCCCCATCTTCCATCAGCAGCCCGATCAGCTCGGCCACGGAGGCGTGATCCTTTTCTCGGAGCAGCACGCCGCTCCCCCCAAGCGTCTCTGGGACAGCGCTCGACTTGAACGCGACGACAGGCAGACCAAAGTGCATACTCTCCAGCAGGGGCACACAGAACCCCTCGTGCTCGCTCATGCTCAGGTAGACGTTGGCACACTGGTAGTAGGCCACCAATTCGGCATGGCTCACGTGCCCGGCAAAGACGACATCCGCGACTTGGAGTCTCTCAACGAGCGCCCGCAGGTACGCCGCATACGGTTCCATCCCGCCTGCCGATCCCACCAGCAAGAGCCGGGCATCGTGCCGCACAGAGCGCTTCAGATGGTAGAAAGCCAGGATCAGATCGTCAATGCGCTTGCTCGGAGAGATGCGTCCTACGAACAGCACGTTCGGCCTGCCCTGCCAGCGCTTCAGCACCTGGCGATCCGCCTGCATCTGGTAGCGCTGCGGTTCAAAGACGATCGGCAAAACGCCCGTCCGCGTCCATCCCTTCTCTGTCAGCTCCTGGACATTAAAGGCTGAATCACCCCATCCCACCCCGGCGAGCGCTCGCAGCTCGCCCAACTGCCTTCGCCCCGTCTGCGCAGCTCTCAGGGCGTTGTGGTTGACGCCCGCAAAAAAGGCGGCGGGCGTGATGTTGTGGTAGACGAGGACCTTGCGATCGGGGACCTCCTTCAGCCAGGCCATCACCCGCGGCGAATAGCTCAGCGAAAAGTGAAGCAGGAGCACATTCTCGGGGGCAGAATACCGGGCGTGCTGGCCAAACGGCCTGGCCCTTCCCTCAAAGTGGAGGGGCATGCGATCGCAAAAGATCTCGCTCTCATACCCCAGACCGCGGATCATCCTTTGCAGGCTGAGCGTCTGGTTGCTCGATGCATCGCCGTAGGAAACGGTTGGGCTAAACTGGTGTATCTGTACCACGAGCCTCGTCCTTCCGGGCCGCCCGAAGCGCCTCGATCTCGCGTCGCAGGCGCGCGTTCTCGTCGACCAGTGCCTGCAGGACGTGCAGCACTTGCCGGTTGAGGTGCGACTGCTTGTCCAGCGATCGGTCCAGGTACCGGCGCAGCTCATCGTTGATCACCCGCCGGATCAGGGCGTGGGCCGGCCCGATCAGGGGCATCCGCCAGTCGATGACATAGTCGTGTGGCACGAGGTCACAGTCGTGATCCCAGATCGACGTACCGCCATACAGGCTCGTGTCGAACAGCGGCTCGCCGATGACTTCTCTGCGCACCGCCTCGGCGACAGCCAGGGGATCCTGCCCGCCCTTCCCTGGTCCACCCGGCTCGCGGCTCTCCATCCGCTCGCGTACCCGGCGCATCATCTCACCGGCATCGATGCGCTCGTCCCCAACCTCCAGCCATTCCTCAGTCACCTGTCTTGCCTCCTGGGACCCTGGCCAGAACTCCCATCGGGTCCGCTTCCGCGCTCGTGTATCAGCCGTGCGACTTCTTGTGACAGAGAGAGAAGCGACCGGGCATATACGTCCTGCTGCTGATTGATCGCTTCCTGCTGCTCGATCAGGGACCGGATCCCCCAGCGCGCAGCCACACCATACCACAGTGATCGCAGCCTCGCAATCACAGGGCCGATCACAGGGAGCGACGAACTGAACTCGAACTCTTGCAGAGCCGGGATGAGCGAGATCGAGTCCGCTCTGGGCGCTCGATAGAGCTGCTGCAGGGCCAGCAGAACCTGGTCAATCGTTTCCACATCGGCCTGCCAGCGTCGCGCAAGGATCGAGGCTGCCGCCGGGATCGCCTCGAGATAGGCCATGCGCAGCGAATCCCCGCCCGGGCCACGCGCCATACGCATCTGGTAGTCCCGCTCGGCCGGGACAAACGATTCCAGGAAGCGTCGGGGCGAGGTGTGCTTGAGCGTGAAGCGCAGCCGTCCTCGCTCATAGGCGCGTGCCAGCGCTGCCGGCTGGGTGAGAGACGTGGTTTCCTCGTGGATAACGGCGGCATCGGGGATGTACCACACCTCGTACCCACCCTCGCGGACCCGGAAGCAGTAGTCCGCGTCCTCGAAATACCCTGGCCAGAAACCTTCGTCCAAGAGGCCGACCCGGTCCATAACGTCGCGGCGAAAGGCCATGGCCGCACCGGTGACATACTCTACCTGTCGTGGCGCAGCCCACTGCTGCCCCGTTAGCTCGCCCTGTCCGTCGTGTCGGGCCAAGCCCAACGGCCACTCGATCCGGCCTCCAGCGTGTTGGAGCGTCTCACCGTCGGGATAGAGGACCCTGCATCCGGCCACGCCAACCCTCGGGTCCTCGAGAGCGCCCCTCAAGGCCGAGAGCCAACCAGGACACACGCGAGCGTCTTGGTTCAGCAGGACCAGGACGTCGCCCGAGGCTGCCTTCAGGCCGGCGTTGCATCCCCCCGAGAAACCGAGGTTCTGACCGTGGCGAATCAGCCGCACCGCAGGGAACGTCGCCGCCACCCAGTCCGCAGAGCCATCGGAGGAAGCGTTATCCACGGCGATGATCTCGCAGTCCACGTCCTCTTGAGCCAGGACCGCCGAGATGCACTGGGCCAGGTAGCGCTTGCCGTTCCAGACCGGAATGATCACCGAAGCCAGTCCATCGCTCATCGATCGCACGCACCTTCCGCCTGTTCTGGCATCTGACCCCTCACAGGAAGCTCAACGAGTCCAGCACGCCGCTCACATACTTGGAGTGTCGTTCCGTCCGAAGCGGAAAAGAGGACAGCACATTGGACACGCGGCGGTGCAGGGCAACACCGGCCTTGACTTCGATCACGATCTGACTCTCGACAACGGAACGTGACAGGAGGTTTGGTGCGGTATAGGTGACCTGCGCGTAGACTACCTGGTCCGAGTCAACGGTCAGCCGCACCTGGCGGTCCGCAGACTCATAGTACTCGCGCGTATAGCTGTTGATCAACACGGGTTGGTCGGCGTGAGCGAGCCAGACTGATAGGATGCCCTCGGCGTACCCTACCAGACACTGCCGCAGTTCCGCCCAAGAGATCGTCGTCAAATCGAGCGTCTCGGGGACGGGGCAGCGTTCTTTCCACCCCACCTGGTTCAACTTGTGCTTCAACTCTAGCATCCCTCGCACAGCCGAGTGATCCGTGCCATACCAGCGCAACCGCACCTTGGCCCGCTCGCTGACCCCAACCAGGTTATCGCTCACGCAGTCAGCCTCGTACGTGTCAAAGTACAGGTTGTTCACCCGTCGAGGGGGATATGCCTCAGCAAACGCGTCAGGATGCCATCGCACCCAGGAGCGCACGTCCGGAAGATAAATCTCAGCACAGACCATCTTGACCTCGTAGCGAGGCAACCCCAAGTCATGGCTTTCCATAGGTCGCTGCTCCATAGCTCCACCACCGCGGCACTTGGCCGCTGGTTCCACAGACCTGCCGTATGACCCTTCCGCTAGCTCGTTTCGCCAGCCCAGACAGAGTCTACTCCCGTCGTGTGGTTCGCCTTCTCACCGCACGCAACCACTTCATGAAGCGGATAAAGCGCCCGCGCTCATACCCGCCGAGGAGCTCGCGCAGCCGTGCGATCTCTCGCTGCTGCTGCATCATCTGCTCCAGGACGGGCTTGTTCTCACGCCAATCGCCGCCCGCGACCCTCCTGTCTGCCGCGTGCCGTGGGTTCAGACAGAAACGTACGAGGGGCTGGGCGCTTTGCTCCCAGCTTCGCTCCTGCCGGGCACGCACAAAGCCTTCGCGGAACGATTCCCGAGGCATGGACAGCAGGTGCGAGATGGCCTCTGCCACTCCGTCCTCATCCTCATAGTCCACGACGACGCCCAAGCCATAGTCCTCAACTAGCTCGCTTGTGACATCGCCACGGGTCACGATCATCGGCAGCCCAGCCCACACATAGTCCAAGATGCGCGTCCGGAACGCAAAGGTGGACTCGATGGTCTCATAGTGAAGAGAGCAGCCGACGTCCGCTTCCAAGAGGTAGTTCTGCCGCTCGTGGTAGGGCACCCAGTCGCCCCAGAAGACGACGGTATCCCTCAAACCCAGATCTTGGCTCAACTGCACAGCGGCCCGGTGCATGGACATATCCGGGACAAACTGCCGGTAGGGGTGCCTGGGGCCAGGAAAGTAGAGCCGCACGTGAGGGTGGATCCGTGCCACACGCGCCACAGCCCTGATCAGCGTCAGAGGATCCAGCCAGTTCCAGACGCCCCCTCCCCAGACGAGCACATAGTCTTCCGAGGCGATGCCGCGCACGACGTCTCGCAGCAGCGAGCGGGTATGCTGGGGAGGGTCGTTGGGGATGCCCGTCGGCACGGTGTCGACCAGCGTTCGCAAGGCCCGATCGTCATCGTACGTCAGCGGGTTGACGCGTCCCGTCGCCTCCAGCCATCCCAGCCAGAGCATGCGCTGGCGTTCGCTCGCACAAATGTGAAAGTCCCCCACTGCGCACTGCAGGCTGACGATACGCAGCCGCTCGAGCTGGCTGCTCACCCGGGCGTCCATCGGCTGGCTCTCATTCCAGGCCAGGCTCTCCAGCGTGTGGGGATCATAGCCGTCCATAACCAGGTACTTGTCTGAATCGAGCAAGAACGGAAACTCGAGCAGCGTGTCCCCGGGAGCGATGATGACCTGGGCAGGCTGAGCCAGCCGCTGCAGCGCTTCAGAGTCGTGTCTCTGGTATGCCACCAGGCGCACGGACTCGCCAGGCGACAGGGGTGCCGAGCCTTCTGGTGCGGCCAACGTCACGGGAACGGAACGCGACAGTACTTGCGCCAGCTCCCAGTAACGCATCCCGGCCCCTGCCATCTGCGGGCCCACGAGGTCGTGGCTGATCATCAGTACGGAGGAAGGCACCTAACTCTCCTCCCCTAATGCGTGGTGTTCCCACCGTGCCGGCATATAGACACAGCCGAACTCCTCCCTGATCGCCTGATTCTTGACCACAAAGGTCAGGATCTGCTCGTAGGCGTCATAGGGGTGCTGCAGATCATAGTCATAGATGGAGACCGTGAGTTGGTACACGCCGCCGAGCAGCGGCAGCGTCTCGATCCGATAGTCCACGTATCCTTCCCCTCGGATCTCGTCGATCGGGCAGTTCGCGAAACGCGTGTTCGGCCCGTTGACGTGCCACCCGTCACTGCGTGAGATGGCCAGGCCAAACACGGGGTTAGCAATCGGCTCTTGGCATCGGTAGGTCATCCGGATCGTCAATGCCTCGCCCGACTCAAAGACATACCGCTCTGTCCCCTTGTCATCCAGGAGCACGGCCCCCGTGATCTGTGCCTCGTGCGAACCGGTTCGCCGCCCTGCGGAGAGCCGGCCTCGCCGCGCCACAAGTTCGGTCAGCTCCTCGTCGCTGAGATCGCCGAGATACGCCTTGACCACGTGCTCTGCGCTCCCTTCCGCGCGGATGTGGCCTGCATCCAGCCAGATCACGCGGTCGCACAACGAGCGCACAGCCTTCATATCGTGGGAGACAAACAGGATGGAGACACCCCTTCCGACCAGCTCTTCGATCTTGTCCAGACACCTGCCCTGGAAGGCCTGATCCCCCACCGCCAGCACCTCATCGATGAGCAGGATTTCGGGGTCCGTGTGCACGGCAACGGAGAATCCGAGGCGCATGTACATCCCCGAGGAATAGTGCCGCACGGGAACGTCGATAAAACGCTCCATCTCGGCAAACTGCACGATGTCATCGAAACGCTGCCGGATCGTCTGCCTGGAGATGCCCAGGATGGAGGCGTTCAGGTACACGTTCTCCCGCCCGGTCAGATCGGGATGAAAGCCCGCACCCAGCTCGAGCAATGCGGACAGCCGGCCATCCACACTGATCCGCCCGCTGGTGGGCTCGATGATCCGTGAGATCAGCTTGAGGATCGAGCTCTTGCCGGCACCATTGGGTCCGATCAGCCCCAGTACCTCGGCACGTTCGACGACAAAGCTCACCTCCTGCAAGATCCAATACTGTTCCCCCCTGCGGAGAGACTTGAGGCGCAGGGCGTTCAGCATCACTTCCTGAAAGGAGCGCGGACGCTCGTGTCGGAGCGTAAAGAACTTGGAGACTCGGTCGAACTCGATCGCGTGACTCAACTCTGTCCTTCTCTGTCCTCGATAGGCGCTGCTCGGCCTGGAGCTAGCGCTCAGAACCGCCGGATCTGCCATAGAGGAGCAGCGGGGTAAAGGCATCCCCCTCCTGCTCGAATGAACGCACCTGCGCATACCTGGAGGAGAACTCGGGACTCTGCGTCCAGTTTGGGAACCAGCCCTCCCCGAGCAAGAGGTAGTCGGGCTCATAGGCGCCGACCGCCCAGGCAGCGATATCCTCATAGGTCGTCTGCGCCGACACGTGCCGCGCAGCCTCCGGCTGCAGCAGTCCGGCAAAGCCTATGATACGCCTGGACGCATAGTACCCAATGATCCCCACTTCCAGCGTGCCTAGCGATGCGTCTGCCGGCAGATTGGCATCGATCCACTGCCCAGCATAGCGGTAGGCGCTCAATCGGCGGTCAGGATGCGTGGCGATGGACTGCAAGCGCTCCAGGTTGGGCCAGAGCAGGCTTGCCAGGATCGACAGAGCCACAACCCACTGCCACGGGCTTCCTGTTCGCCAGCGAGACACCGCAGCACGAACCCAGTCCAAACCGACCGCCGCGCTCACCAGGACGCCGGGCACCAGTGGGGCATAGTACCAAAAGTAGCGCGATACACCCAGGACAACGTACCCTGCCAGGTAGCACACTGACCAAAGCAGCAGCAGCAACCACTCCCGCTTACGCGTCACGATCTGCCAGAACCCTATCGCATTCAGTGGAAGCAGCAGCCAGTAGAAAGGTTCCCTGAGATAGTTCCGGAACAGCGTCCAAGCTCCCCAGGCAAAGCTGTCGCTGATCTCCATCCGCCCCTGAGCTTGCTTGGCGACCAACGTCACCGGAAGCGGTGAGCCAAAGAACCACGTTCCGTAAGCAGCCCAAGGCAGCAGGACCATCGCATACACAGCCAGCGGCTTCCAGGGCATGCGCCGCTGTGTGACAATCAGGTGCATCGAGATCACCCCTGCCGCGAGCACGCCGTCTGGACGGAGCAGCGTCGCGGCGCCCATCACCGCCATCGCATAACCGGGGTGACGGCACGCATACAGGTAGAAACCGCAGAGCAGCACCCCGATGTACAGGGCCATCTCGGAACCAAAGGTGGAAAGGAGCAGCGGAAACGTGAGCAGCAGCAGGCCGGCTGCCCAGCCGGCAAAAGGCTGTCGGGCCTCAGATGCCCACAAGCCAAGCGCCCAGGCACCGAGCCCCAGTCCAACGGCACTCAGGACATTGCCCAGCAGCGGGATGTTCCCATGGACCCATCCCAGCGCGGCGAGGAGCAAGGCGTACCCAGGAGTCGTGGTGCTGAGAACGGGCTCGCCGACGTTGTAGACAAAGCCGTTCCCCAAGACCAGATTCCGAGCATAGCGATACGTGATATACGGATCGTCGTAGCCATAGTCTGCCAGCACGACAGAGAGCAGTACCACGACAAGCAAGACCCCAATACCAAGGGCATAGGTGGCACGGGGCGCGAGACGGTGGCAGGACATAGGTTTGGTTCGTACACTCCTGTTCGAGATCGTGTGATTGTACCATAGAATGGCTCATCGAGCAAAGGTCGCCCGGAGTGATAGGGCTGCCGCGCAGTCGACGGGGTCGAGACTTCCGATTTCTTGCCACGCGCACTTTCGCACAGCGCGGAAAAAAGTCCCCTCTCAACAGCGTCCGGCCCTCGGGGAGCAGAAATCGAAAGTCTGTGTCAAGGTGCTTTGCCTCAGCGGTGGGGAGCGACGGTGCTCGAACCGCAAGCGTCCGCATCCGGCCCCGCCGGGGATGCTCCGGTTGTGAGACCCGTGTGCTCGCAGAGTGCCCGTTTTTCCCGATCGTGGTATAATGGGCCAAACCCAGGGTTGTGGAGATCCAATGACGCCCATCTATGACATCTCGCTTCCCATATCGGCATCGCTCGTCCTCTGGCCCCAGGACCCGCCGGTCCAGATGACGTACTGCTCTCACTTGGATCGAGGCGACGATGCGACCGTATCCCAACTCAGCTTGAGCGCACACACCGGCACGCACATAGACGCCCCTCTCCACTACGTCCAGGGTGGTCCAGGGGCGGACGAGATCGCCCTCGACGTGCTCGTAGGTCCAGCACTGGTGGTGCACACACCGCAGGCAGATGCGCTCTCTGCTAAAGTGTTGGAAAGCCTCGAGATCCCGCCAGGCGCCGAGCGGCTGCTTTTCCGCACCCGCAACTCTGAGCTGTGGGCACGAGGCGAGCACGCTTTCGACGAGAGCTATGTCGCCCTCACAGAGGAGAGCGCGCATTGGCTGGTAGCGAGGGGCATCCGGCTGGTGGGCGTGGACTACTTGTCGGTCGCGCCCTTTCCGGATCAGGGTCCCGTCCATCGTATTCTGCTTGGCGGCGGGACCATTCCGGTGGAGGGCCTCGACCTATCGGGTGTCCCCCCCGGGTGGTACTTGCTCGTGTGCCTTCCACTCAAGATCGTGGCGGGCGACGGTGCGCCCGCGCGGGCGATCCTGATCGACCTACACCAAACGTAAGGACGGACCTCCGCTGCTGTGCCCTCGGCACAGTACGTGACTGCTGCATTCACCTGGAGGAAGTGGAGCATGTTGCTCGCTGCAGACATTGGCGGAACCAAGACCAACCTGGCCATTGTGGATTCAGAACGTGGCCCCCGAGTCCCATGGGTCGAGGCGACCTACCCCAGCTCTCGCTACCTGGACCTGGAGACGCTGGTCGGCGAATTCCTCTCCCAGAGGGACCTGTCTGTGGATCGAGCCTGCTTTGGCGTCGCAGGCCCCGTCATCGACGGCAGGGCAACGATCACCAACCTGCCCTGGGCAATGGAGGAGGCTCAGCTTGCCAAGGCGCTGCGCCTATCCGAGGTCCGCTTGCTCAATGACCTGGAATGCATCGCCTACGCAGTCCCTCTCCTGGAAGAGCGCGATCTGTGCACGCTCAATGACAGGCTGCCGGCTGTCGGTGGAGCGATCGCCGTCATCGCGCCAGGCACGGGCCTGGGTGAGGCATTCCTGATCGGGGATGGATCGCGGTACAGGGCCTGTCCCTCAGAGGGAGGCCACGCCGACTTTGCGCCGTCCAATGCGTTGCAGCTTGACCTCTTGCGCTACCTTCAGGACGTGTACGGTCACGTCAGTTGTGAGCGGGTCTGCTCGGGCGTCGGGCTGCCCAACATCTACGCCTTTCTCAAGGCCAGTCGGTATGCAGAGGAGCCAGCTTGGCTCGCCGACCGGCTGTCCAGATCGGCGGATGCGACCCCGATCATCGTGGGCAACGCACTGGACAGAGATCAGCGCTGCGATCTCTGCGTCGCCACGCTGGACCTCTTTGTCTCCATCCTGGGCGCAGAGGCCGGCAACCTCGCCCTCAAGGTGCTGTCTACGGGCGGCGTCTATCTGGGAGGCGGCATCCCACCGCGCATCTTGCCGGCACTGAGCGGAGGAAAGTTTATGCGTGCTTTTCGTAACAAGGGCCGCTTCTCAGAGATGATCGCCCGCATACCCGTGCACGTCATCCTCGACCCCACGGTCGCGCTCCTGGGTGCTGCCGCATATGGACTTGAGGTGCTAAGATGAGCGCAGGAAGGACGGACGGGGCCAGCAGCAGCTCGGCATTCCAGACCGAGGACGGGCTCCCCGTTCCCGCCGTGACCGCCGCACAGATGCTAGAGATCGACCGCATCGCAGTGGAGGAATTCGGCCTGGGCATCCTGCAGATGATGGAGAACGCAGGGCGCAGCCTGGCAGAGCACGTGGTGGACATGCTCGGGAGGACCGCGGGCAAGGTCGTGGTGCTCGCCGGATCTGGCGGGAACGGCGGCGGAGGACTCTGCTGCGCGCGACACCTGCACAACCGGGGGATCGATGTCCAGATCGCCCTCAGCAAAGAGATAGAGACCCTGACTGGCCCTGCACGCGACCAGCTCCACACGCTTCGGGTCGCGGAACTGGAGCCGGTCGTGCCTTCCCAGGCCGGGGACGCGATTCGCCGCTCGCAGGTCGTCGTCGACGCACTGATCGGATACAGCCTGCGCGGCGCCCCCCGCGGGCGAGTGGCTGATCTCATCCATTTGTGCAACCAACACGCGGCACAGGTCCTGTCCCTCGATGTCCCGTCGGGACTTGACGCGACGACAGGCAAGGCTCCAGGGCAGGTCGTGCGCCCCGACCGCACCCTCACACTTGCCCTGCCCAAGACCGGCCTGCGTGCTCTGCGGGGCGAGATCTATCTCGCCGACATCGGCATTCCCCCAGAGGTCTACCAGCGCTTGGGTCTGACCTTTGAGTTCCCTTCGGAGAACCGGTACTGGATTCGCTTGTGGTCGCGGTAGACGGAAGGGGCGGAGAGAGCGCCAGCCAGAAAGGAGAGCCAGTGTTCGACTTGACAGATCGCACAGTGATTGTCACCGGCGCGGCGGGGAACCTGGGACGTGCGGTCGCCCAGGCCTTTCGCTCGGAAGGAGCCCGCCTGGTGCTCGTGGACCGGGTGCCCGGTCGTCTTCAGGACCTGTACCCCGACCTGGTAGACGCGCCCGATCACTATCTTGCCACGCCTGTTGACCTGCTCGACACCGATGCAGTGGGCAAGATGGTGCGCGAGACCCTCGCGCGCTTTGGCCGCATAGACGTGCTGGCGAATACCGCGGGCGGTTACCGTGCCGGGTCGCCCGTCCACGAGACGGCCCTGGACGCCTGGGACTTTATGCTCGACCTCAACGCCCGCACCGCACTGATCGTCAGCCAGGCTGTGATTCCCATCATGATCGAACAGGGCCAGGGCAAGATCATCCACGTCGCCTCTCGCGCTGCCCTGCAAGGCGGCTCCAGGATGGTTGCCTACAGCGTCGCCAAGAGCGCGGTCGTGCGTCTCACCGAAAGCGCATCGGCCGAGCTCAAGCGCAAGGGGATCAACGTCAACTGCATCGTTCCCGGCACCATCGACACGCCGCAGAACCGCGAGGCGATGCCCGACGCGGACCATAGTCGCTGGGTCCAGCCTGAGGCCATCGCCGATGTTATGCTCTTTCTGGCTTCGGATGCTTCCCGCGCCATACACGGGGCGGCGATCCCTGTGTATGGCACAGGCTAATCGAGGTTGTAGGAGGCCGACCAGTGACCCTGGTTCCTACGCTCTGCGTGGGAACCATCCTCTAGCGCGTGCGAGGAGGATCACAGCAGTGAACGCACCAGGTACTCATAGGCCCGAGCGGGGATCCCTTCGTCCACGAGCGCCTGCAGGCGCTCGCGACCCAGCTTGTCCACCAGCT